>CAYMSE010000271.1:0-4809 GCA_964392935.1 uncultured Oleiharenicola sp. | reverse complement strand
AGCTGCAGGTAGAGCGGGCGCAGCACCTGCATGAAGTCGTCGTTCAGCTTGATCATCTCGTCGGTCGTCATGCCGTAGCCGGCGACCTGGAGGGCGAAGTAATCGTGGTATCCCATCTCCTGGGCGACGCCGTTGCGGAGGTCGCGGAGCTTGATGAGGCCGTCGCGCAGCGCCTTGCCGGATTCCTTGGAGGCGAGCCACACGGCGAGGCGTTCGTCGAGCTCGGTGTCATTCGACGCCAGCAGGTTGTCGATGTCGTTCACCGAAACCGGCTTCCCGTGCAGCTTGAATTCGAAGCCGTTGAGCGCGGACGCCTGCTTGGTCTCCGCCTCGATGCGGGCCTGGGTGAGCTCGGGCTTGGTCATCGGCGACTCGGCCGCGATGAGCAGGATGCGCTCGAGCTGGCGCACCGTCAGGTTGTCCAGCTCGTGGCGGCGGAGGAGCAGGGCCTTCGTCTCGTTGATCAGCGCGGGATTGCCCATGAACGCGGCGCGGGCCTTGCCGGCGACCTCGGAACCCTCGTCATGCACGTCGCTCACGTCGGTGAGGGCCTTCCACTGCGCCTCGCTCTCGACGTAGTAGATCGCCTGGTACGAGGCGTTGACGAGCGCGAGGAAGCGGTCGGCGCGTTCCTGCGTGGGATTGGAGTCGGCCGCGCGCAACACGGGGGCCAGGACGAGCAGGGCCGCCACGGCGGCCCCGCGGATCAGCGGGGATTTCATCATGGGCGTGTCATAATGCGGTGCGGCGTTCCGCCAATCCCGAAAAGTCCGGCGGCGCGGAATCCGCGACGAGCGGCGATTCAGTCGGTCGCCGGCTGGACCGGCGGGTCCCTGCGTGCGCGGAGCCAGCCCGGTTCCCGCACCTCCTCCTCGTGGTGCAGGCGGGCCCGCGCCGCGAGGATGTCCGCGCGGCCGAGATAGCCGGCGATGTGTTCCGGATCCGCCGGGTCGACGACCGCCAGGCGGCCGATGTCGCGCTTCAGCATCAGGGCGATCGCGTCGTGCAGCGTCGCCTCGGGGGAGATGGTGGCGACCGGCGCGACCGCCGCCGCGGCGGCCGGCGACGCGCCCGCGGGATCGGTCCGCAGGGCGGCCAGCAGGTCGCTGCGCGTGAGGATGCCGGCGAGCCGTTGCTCCGCGTCGACGAGCAGCGTGGCCTGCCGGGCCGCGAGCGGCGAATCGCCGGCGGCGATGCGGTCGTTCAATTCCGCCAGCGAGATGTCGGCCGGGGCCACCGGGGGCGTGCGGTCCATCACATCCTGGACGCGCAGCCGCTCGAAGAGATCGACGCTGTACTCGCGGGCGATGTGCTGGCCGCGCCGCGCCAGCTTCTCGGTCAGGATGGACCGGCGGAGCAGCAGCACGGTCACGCCCAGCGCCGCCACCGTGCCGACGGTGAGCGCGGGCAGGGCGTTGAGGTCGTGGGTGAGTTCGAGCAGGAACAGCATGCCGGTCAGCGGCGAACGCATCGTGCCGCCCATCATCGCGGCCATGCCGACCATGGCCCAGAGCCCCGGGTCGGCCGCGCCGGTCAGCTGCGCGATCAGCGACCCGAGCGCGCCGCCGAGCATCAGGAGGGGGGCGAGCACGCCGCCGGAAGTGCCCGACCCGAGCGCGAGGGCCCAGACCAGGCCCTTCGCCACGAGCAGCGTCGCCGCGGCCGCGACCAGGACCTCGCCGCGCATCAGGCTGTGGATCGTTTCGTAGCCGACCCCGAGCACGCGCGGATCGATCCAACCTCCGAGGCCGACGGCGAGGCCGCCCAGGGCCGGCCACCACATCCAGTGCAGCGGCAGTTTGCCAAAGAGGTCCTCGCTCGCGTAGACGAGCAGCGTCAGCAGGCCGGAGAGCAGTCCCGCGCCGAGCCCGACCCCCGCGGCCAGGGCGAGGTCGTGCGCCGTGAAGACGCCGTGCGGGGCGACCGGGAAGACGGGGCCGCCGCCCAGCAGCGGCACGCGGAGCAGCGCGGCCGTGATAGCCGCGACGGCCACCGGGATGAAGCTCCGGGGCTTCCATTCGAAGAGCAGCAGCTCGACCGCCAGCAGGATCGCCGCGATCGGCGTGGCGAAGACCGCGGCCATGCCGGCGGCCGCGCCCGCGACCAGGAGCGTCTTGCGCTCGGCGGCGCTGAGGTGGAAGAGCTGGGCGAACAGCGAGCCGCAGGCGCCGCCGGTCATGATGATCGGGCCCTCCGCGCCGAACGGTCCGCCGGTGCCGATCGCGATGGCCGACGAGACCGGCTTGAGGATCGCGACCTTGGGCTGGATCAGGCTCCGGCCCAGCAAAATCGCCTCGAGCGCCTCCGGGATGCCGTGGCCGCGGATCTTCTCGGAGCCGTACCGGGCCATCAGCCCGATGACGAGCCCGCCCAGCACCGGCACCGCCACGCCCCACCAGCCGAAGGAGTGGCCCTGCAGGGTGACCGGCTCGGCGGACAGGCGGTGAAAGAAGGCCGCCTGCGTGAAGACGGCGATGAGCCAGAGCAGCGCCTTGGCGACCAGGGCGCCGATGGCGCCGATCGGCACCGCGAGGGCGGCCAGCAGCAGCATGCGGCGGTCCGTGCGGAAATCGGCCAGGGCATCGTGGGCGGATCGGGGAGCGGGGGAGGCGGCGGGGGAGGCGGGCATGACGGAGGTGAGGGGTCGAAAGAATATCGCAGTACGATACAATGCAATGAGATTGTCACCGCGCCGCCCGCCCGCTTGGCTGCCGGTCCCATGTCCGCATCCCGACCCGCCCGGCGCCACTACGAGTTGCTCGCGCACCTGCGCTACTCGCTGCGCCGCTTCCTGCATTTCAGCAGCGCGGCCGCGGCGACGGCCGGGCTGACGCCGCAGCAGCACCAGGCGCTGCTGGCGATCAAGGGTTTCCCCGGTCGGGACCACGTCTCGGTCGGGGAACTCGCCGAGCGGCTCCAGCTGCGGCACCACAGCGCCGTGGGCTTGGTCGACCGGCTGGCGCGCCGCCGGCTCGTCCGCCGCGTGGCGGCGAAGATCGACCGCCGCCGCGTGGAGATCCGGCTCACCCCGCAGGGCGAAGCGGTCCTGCGCCGGCTCTCGTCGGTCCACCTGGCGGAGCTCCGCCACCGCGGGCCCGAGCTCCGGCAGCTGCTGAAGCTGCTCGAAAGCGCGGACGCCTGAACGCGGTCAGCCGCGCTTCTTCCGCGTCGTCCAGTAGGTCATCGGCGCCTCGAAGCACAGGCCGCCGAGGTCCTCGGTCCTCGCGCGGAAGTAGTTTTCGGCGTCCTTGACGCCGCGGTTGTACGCGTGCGGCGCGATTTCCTTGAGGAAGAAATCGAGCAGGAACCGCGCGCGCATCTCGCTCAGCTCGTCGTCGAGTTCCTCGCGGAAGAACTTCTGGAGGGACGGGATCGCGTCCGCGATTTCCGCCGGGGTCAGTGCGATGGCCATGGCGCGCTTTGTGCCACGGCCGCGGCGGATTGCACGGCTGGAATTCGCGGCCGCGGCCGCCGCCCGCCAGCACCCGGCTCCGGTCATGCTGAGCGCAGCGAAGGATGACGGCGAAAACAAGCGAGGCCGCGGGGGGAACCGCGGCCTCGCTGGAAACGGACGGGGGCGCCGTCAGCTCAGCAGCACGCTGGGGGCGTCGCCGGTGGCGAGGATGACCTTGCCGGGGCTCTTGAGCGTCGCCTGGATGTCGAGCAGGGCGAAGAGCACGGCGGCGACATCCGCGTTCTGCCGGATGGTCGCGAGCGCGTGGCCGACGATCTCAGGCCGGACGGCCTGGGCCTGGCCGAGGCGTTGCGAGGCCTTTTTGTCGGCTTCGGAGTGAATGATCGCGACCTCGTTCTCGCCGGCCTGGCGCATGGCGGCGGTGACCTGGCGGAGGCGGTTCACGACCTTGCGCTGGATTTCGTGGATCATGCCCTGGTCGCGGAACGCCACCTTGCGGATGTAAGTCGAGCCGAGGCTGAAGCCCCACTGGGCGGAGGTCGGGGTGACCTCCTCGCGCACCTTGCGCGAGAGCGCGTCGCGGTTCTCGAGGAGCACGTCGAGCTTCAGGTTCGACAGCTGCTTCACGACGGCGGTGGCGACGTTGGCCTTGAGCGAGCCGAGCGGGTCCGAGTTGCGGAAGAGGTAGGCCTTCGGGTCCTTGACGTACATCTCGAACCAGATGCCGACGCCCATGGGCGCGCCCTCCTCGGAGTTCACGAGTTGGTTGCGCAGGTAGGCCTGGTGGAACGCGGTGCGCACGGTGTACGCCTTGCCGAAGAACGGGAAGAGCAGCGCCTTCGGGCCGAAGTGGGCGATGGGGAAGAAGAGGCCCGGCTCTTCGACCTGGCCGACGACCTTGCCGAAGAAGGTGTACACGAGGACGGTGCGCTCGGGCAGCACGCGCCAGAGCTGGAAGGCCCGGCCGAGCGCCACGAGGAAGAACGTGCCGATGAAGGTGAAGAAGAAGCCGACGACGACGGCGACAATGAAGGTCATGGGGAGGGCTCCGGTTAAAGCTTGATGATGGTTTGCGCGGCCTTCTCGCGGAGCGGCAGCGAGGCGTTGCGCACGTAGCTGTCGAGCGCGGCGCGCCCGCCCTGGGCGTACATTTCCTCGAGCGTCTTGCCGAGCTCGAGCAACGGGGCGGCCTCCGCCTCGGCGCGATTGGTCGCGATCTGCACGGCCTGCTCCGCCATCTTGAGCTTCTGGTCGGCGTCGGCCTTGGCCTGGCTGATCGAGGCGGCGACCTGGTTCTGCGTCGTGTTGATGGAGGCGAGGGCCTCGTCGACGTCCGCCGGCGGATCGATGTTGGTGATCAGCGCCGCGTCGAGGTCGATGCCGTAGCGGGCCGC
>CAYMSE010000270.1:0-4653 GCA_964392935.1 uncultured Oleiharenicola sp. | reverse complement strand
CAGCATTCCGGTGCCGAAGGCCGACGCCGACCTCGCGATGGATGCGGCCGCCTGCATCGGCTGCGGCGCCTGCGTCGCGGCGTGCAAGAACGCCTCCGCCATGCTCTTTGTCGCGGCGAAGGTTTCCCAGTTCGCCCTCCTGCCGCAGGGCCAGCCGGAGCGCGAAAAGCGCGTGCTGGCGATGGTCGCGGCGATGGACGAGGCGGGCTTCGGCAACTGCACCAACCAGTACGAGTGCAGCGCCGTGTGCCCGAAGACCATCACGCACGACTTCATCGCACGGATGAACCGCGAGTACGTGCGCGCCCTGTTCCGCGCGAAATTCAAGGCCGTGTCGAACGCGTCGGGCGGTGGCGCCGGCTGAGCGGGCGGCACGGCGCGGTCCCAGCTGCCTTCGGTGCAGCGCTTTGCGCTTTTCTGCAACTTTCCCCGGTGGTGGCGGGTACTCATGACATCAACATGAATCCCATGAAAACCGCTCTCATCTCCGTTCTCACCGCCACCCTCCTGGGCATGGCGTACTTCACGAGCGGTCGTCAATTCGACGCCGCCGACTTTACCGCCTGCTTCTTCACCATCGGCCTCGTGGCCTGGACCATGGCCCAGTACGGCCGGGTCTCGCGCCCGATCAACCTCGACCGGCCGGTCCGCTTTCCCGCTTCGGCGCGTCTCGCTCGCCTGAACGTTCCGGCGGCGCGCCTCGCGGCCTGATCGCCACCAATCCACCACCGCGGTTCCCGGTTTCCCCGGGGCCGCGGTTTTTCATTGGGCGGTCACCGGCACGGTGCCGCTGCCCGTGAGCGCGGCCTTCTCCCGCTCGTCGTCGAAGATCAGCAGCCAGACCGTGGAATCCACGCGGTAGTCCGCCGAGCCGCGGCCCGCCAGTTCGGCGAGCCGCGCGGCGGTGTCCGCTCCGGCCGGCGTCAGCGCGTGGGTCTGCTCCACCTGGCTTTCGCGCGGGACGGCGATGCGGTCGGTGACGTTGATCGTGCCCACGACCGCGCCGCCAAGCGTGAGCTTGTGGACGGCGTGGTCGACCAGGTACGGCACGACGTTCGGGTTGCGGATCCGCCAGGTCACCTGGCAGCTGCCGTCGGCCGCGCGGGTGACGCGCACGAGCTCGATCTTCAACCCGGAGGCGATGATTTCACTGACGTTCGTGCAGCCGGCGAGGGCGAACAGGAGGGTGAGGCACAGCAGGGGCAGCAGGCGGAGCTTCATGGCGACCGATGCTGCGGAACCGCCGTGCCCCGGCAAGACTACTCCGCCTTGGGTTTCTTTTTCGCCGGTTCCTTCGCGCCGCCGAGTTCCAGCTGGGCGATCACGCCGACGGCGGCGAGCGCCAGGATCGCGGGAAACATCCACGCGTTGTTCTCGATCAGCGCCGGGACCTGGTCCGGCTGGCGGAAGTAGAAGATCCAGTCGAGCTGGCTGGTGAAATACGACAGCGCGAGCACGGCGCGGAACGCCCCGAGCAGCGAGGTCGACAGGATGATGAGCACGCGCTGCACCTTCACCGCGAGGAAGCCGCCGATCACGCCGAGCACGAGCCCGGTCAGCAGCGCGACCATGTGGTGGTAGTTGGCCAGCAGCAGCACGCCCAGGGTGGCGCCGAAACCGAAGCCCGCGACGAACACCGCCGCGATGTACAGCAGGAAGGCCAGGCCGGCGCCGAGCAGGCCGCCGGCGATCATGAGCCCGATTTCGACCGCCGGGCTCGCGTGCAGCTGGACGGCGGCGAACTGCGCGAGCCACAGGCCCAGCAGCGCGCCGAACAGGGCCAGCGTGATCTTGAAGACCCGGTAGCCGAAGAAGCAGTCGAGCACGCCCCAGGTGAGGCTGGCGACGGACAGCCAGGGATAAAGTTCGGGGTCGATTGACACGGTGCGGTCCGGGGACCGCCGCTACACAACCATCCGCCCGTCCCGCGTCAACGACGGGTCAGAACAGCGCGAGGCCGCGCGCGCTTTCCACGACGAGCCAGAGGACGCCCGCGCTGACCGCGACGGCTGCGAACACCCGGGCCCAGCGCGCCCGGCGGAGGCCGCGGCTGAAATAGTTCGTGCGCAGGGTCGGCGCCGGCCGGAACGGCACGCGCGTCGGCCACTGTTCGAACGGCATCGGCCGGTGCCACGACGAGCGGACGTAGATTTCGCCGGAGCGGCCCTGCGGGAGGGGCAGGTGGTTCAGCACGCGGCGGAGGGCGGTCGTCATGGGGCGGGGAGGGTCGCGGAAAATAGCACTTCCGTTCAAATTGATTCTGGCTACATCGACACCTTTCACGGTCCCTTTACCCACGATGCACCACTTTCACTACGTCGGCCAGAAACTGCACTGCGAGTCCGTCAGCCTCGAGGCCATCGCGCAGCTGCACGGGACGCCGACCTACGTGTACAGCGCGCAGACGATCGCGGACAACTATCACCGGCTGGCCAGCGGCCTGGCCGGGCTCGACCTCCAGATCTGCTACGCGATGAAGGCGAACTCGAACCTCGCGATCCTGCGCCACTTCTCGAATCTCGGCGCGGCCTTCGACCTGGTCAGCGGCGGCGAGCTTCGCCGCGTCGTGGCGGCGGGCGGCGATGCCCACCGCAGCGTCTTCGCGGGCGTCGGCAAGTCGGAAGCCGAGATCCGGCTGGCGCTGGAGACCGGCGTACTCGGCTTCCACGTCGAGAGCGAGCCCGAGCTGGCGCGCATCAACCACGTGGCGGGCAAGCTCGGCCGCAAGGCGCCGATCGCGATCCGCATCAACCCCGACGTCGATGCCAAGACCCACGCCAAGATCACGACCGGGAAGAGCGACAACAAATTCGGCATCCCGCTGCAACACGCAGCCGCGGCCTACGCGGCGGCGGCGAAGTTCCCGCACCTCGAGCTCAAGGGCGTGCAGATGCACATCGGCTCGCAGCTCACCTCCCCGGCGCCCTTCGCGGAGGCGGTCGCGAAGGTCGTGCCCTTCGTGCTCGAGTTGAAGCAGCGCCATGGCATCGCGTATTTCAGCATCGGCGGCGGCATCGGCATCGTCTACCAGGAGGCGCTCGCCAGCGGGCCCGCGGCTTGGTGGGACGCCAAGGCCGCGGCGGAGCGCCCCATCACGCCCGAGGCGTACGGGGCGGCGCTCAAGCCGCTGCTCGCACCGCTCGGCCTGCGGATCCTGCTCGAGCCCGGTCGCTTCCTCGTGGGCAACGCCGGCGTGCTCGTCTCCCGCGTCGAGTACCTGAAGCGCGGCGCGCACAAGAACTTCCTCGTGATCGACGCGGCGATGAACGACCTCGTGCGGCCGGCCATGTACGACGCCTACCACGAGATCGTGCCGGTGAGCCGCGACACGGCGCGGCCCGCGCTCAAGGCCGACATCGTCGGCCCGATCTGCGAGTCCGGCGACTGCTTTGCCAAGGACCGCACGCTGCAGGCCGTCGGCGAGGGCGAACTCGTGGCGTTCATGAGCGCCGGCGCCTACGGCTACACGATGTCCAGCCGCTACAACACGCGCGCCCTGCCGGCGGAAGTGCTCGTGTCGGGGAGCCGCTTCGAGCTGGTCAACGCCCGCGAAAAATTCGAGGCTATGATCGCCGGGGAAAAGATTCCCGGCTTCCTCCAATCCTGACGGTTTTCATGTCCGCGCCGCGCCCACTCCAGTTTGTCGTCCTCGGCGCGGGGGCGTGGGGCACGGCGATTGCGATCCACCTGGCGCGGCGCGCCCAGCGGACCGCGCTCGTCACGCGCCGTCCCGAGCACGCGGTGGCGATGCAGCTGGCGCTGGAGAACCGCGACTACCTGCCCGGGGTGAAACTGCCGGGCGGCCTGGTCGTCACCTCCGACCTGCACGCGGTCGCCGCCGAGGCCGACGTGGCGCTCATCGCCAGCCCGTCGCACGCCCTGCGCGACTGGAGCCGCAAGCTGCACGAGGAGACCGGTCCGTCCGGACGACTGCAACTGGTCATCAGCCTCGTCAAGGGACTCGAGGTCGGCACGCAGCTGCGCCCGAGCCAGATCCTGGCCGAGACCTTTCCCGCGGTGAATGTCGCCACGCTGACGGGCCCGACCAACGCCGGCGAGGTGGCGCAGGGGCTGCCCGCGGCCATGGTCCTCGCCGCGGCGGAACCCGCGGAGTTTGTCGACCGGGTCCAGGCGGCGATGAGCGGGCCGACCCTGCGCCTCTACACCAGCGACGACCTGGCCGGGGCGGAGTACGGCGCGTCGCTGAAGAACATCTACGCCATTGCGGCGGGCGTGTGCGACGGCCTGAAGCTCGGCGACAACGCCAAGGCGGCGCTCATCACGCGGGCGCTGACCGAGATGGTGCGCGTGGGCGAGATCCTCGGGGCCAAGCGCGAGACCTTCTACGGGCTGAGCGGCTTCGGCGACCTCGTGGCGACCTGCCACGGGGCGTGGAGCCGCAACCGCGAGTTCGGCGAAAAGATCGGGGCCGGCGCCGCCGTGGCCGACCTGCTCGCCGGGCGCCGCACGGTGGTGGAGGGCTATCGCACCACCCAGGCGCTGCACGAGCTGTGCGCGCGCCAGGGCATTCCCGCGCCCATCCTCGCGGAAGTGCACGCCATCCTCTACGAAGGCCGGAAGCCGCTCGACGCGCTGATGGCGCTCATGACCCGCGAGCTGAAGCGCGAGACCCACTCGCCGTTCGCGAAGCGG
>CAYMSE010000269.1:0-4533 GCA_964392935.1 uncultured Oleiharenicola sp. | reverse complement strand
GCAGCGGGTGGCGAGCGCGTCGAGTTGCCCGCAGGCGCCGCCGATGTCGACGTCCGGGTTCACCGTCCGGCTCAGGAGCAGCGCGCCGGTCTCGAGCTCGTAGTTCAGGGAACGGATGAAGCCGCGGAATTCATTCACCGGATCGGTGAAATTCAACTCGCGCAGGAAGGTGGCGGCATGGAGGGCCAGCCCGCGATTGGGCTGGCTCGCGACGTGGCGCAGGAATTCGAGGCTCTCCCGGCCGTGACGGCCGAAATGGGCGACCAGCGCCTGCCGGACGGCGGGCGAGGGGTCGTCGAGCAGCCCGGCCAGGGCTTGGCGGTGCTCTGCCGTGAATCGGGAACCTTCCACGGGTCCATAGACAACGGGAATGCGAGGGCCGCGCAACGGGGAAAGTTTTTTCCCGGTGCATTATTTGCTGGCGGGGCCGCCCGCTCAACGCGTGCCGAACAGCGCCGTCCCGACCCGCACCTGCGTGCTGCCCTCCGCGATGGCCGCCTCGAGGTCGCCGCTCATGCCCATCGAAAGCTCGCGCAGCGGCACGCCGCCGCGGGCGGCGAGTTCGTCGCGCAGCTGGCGCAGCCGCGCAAACGCGCGCCGCGCCACGCCGGGATCCTCTGACAGCGGGGCGATGGTCATCAGGCCCTCCACCTGCAGGTGGGACTGCGCCAGCGCCGTCTCCAGCAGTTGCGGGGCGGCCGCGGGGGTGACACCGAATTTCGCCGGATCGTCCCCGGCGTTGACCTCCAGCAGGACCGGGAGACGTCGCCCGCGTTCGGCGGCGGCGCGGTCCAGCAGGCCGAGGAGCTTCTCGCTGTCGACGCTTTGCACGCGGTCGAAATGCATCGCGGCCAGGCGGGCCTTGTTGGACTGCAGGTGTCCGATCAGCTCCCAGCGCAACCCGGCCGGGGCGAGCGGGCGCTTCGCGATTCCCTCCTGCACCCGGTTCTCCCCCACGGCGGCAAAGCCGTAGCGGAACGCAAATTCCGCCGCCTCCGCCGGATGGGTCTTGGTCACCGGCAGCAGGGTGACGTCAGCCGGCTCCCGGCCGGCCGACCGGCACGCGGCCGCGATGCGGGCCTGCACGGCGTCCGCCCGCGCGCGGAAGGTCTCGTAATCGATGAACATCTATGAGCAGTGCTTTTGGAATGGATTGCCGATAAGCAACATTTATGCTGCGCTCGGATATCCGCAGTATGCAAATCGAGAACTTTAAAATCTTCGCTGACCTGGTCGAGACCAAGAGCTTTTCGAAAGCAGCCAAGCTCAACGGCATCACGCAATCGGCGGTCAGCCAGCAGGCGCGGGCGATGGAGCGAAATTTCAAGACGCTGATGATCGACCGGAGCCAGAAGCAGTTCAATCTGACCCGCGAAGGCCAGCGCATTTACGATGCGGCGAAGGAGATCCTGCACGTCTACGAGAAGCTCGAGAGCGAGCTGCAGGAGATGAAGAAGGTCATCAGCGGCACGATCCGCATCTCGACCATCTATTCCATCGGCCTGCACGAGCTGCCCCCCTATGTGAAGAAGTTCCTCCACGAGTTCCCGTCGGTGAACGTCCGCATCGAGTACCGGCGCTCGAACCTCGTGTACGAGGACATCCTCCACAACGCGGTCGATTTCGGCCTGGTGGCGTTCCCGCAGAAGCAGCGGCAGATCGAGATGCTGCCGTTCCGCAACGACCGGCTCGTGCTCATCACGCACCCGAACCACCCGCTGGCGAAGACCGCGGAGGTCGACCTCAAGACGCTCTCGGGCTTCAAGTTCATCGGCTTCGATCCCGACATCCCGACCCGCAAGGCCGTCGACCAGATTTTCCGCGACAACAAGCTCGAGGTCACGCCGGTGATGGAATTCGACAACATCGAGACGGTAAAGCGCGCGGTCGAGATCGACCACGGCATCGCCATCGTGCCGCACGCCACGGTGCAGCAGGAGCTGCGGCAGGGCACGCTCGCGGTCGTCCCCTTCAAGGGCAAGGAATTCACCCGGCCGCTCGCCATCCTCCATCGCAAGGGCCGCGTGCTCACGCCGGCGATGCGGAAGTTCGTCGAGACGCTCAGCAGCGAGGCGGCGGCGATCGAGGCGAAGGCCTGACCTTCCGGGTCCCGGCGCGGGAACAATCCGCGGCCTCGGGGCTCCCACGTACTCCATGAAAAACCTGCTCGCCTGCCTGCTCACGGCCGCCGTCTTCACGTTCGCCTCCGCGGCGTCCGGCGCCACGTCGCTGCTCAACCAACCGGCCCCCGCGCTGACCTTCAAGGACGTCCAGTCCGGCCAGAAGGTCCGCCTCGCCGACCTGAAGGGCAAGGTGGTGGTCGTGGACTTCTGGGCGACCTGGTGCGTGCCGTGCCGCTCCGAGATCCCGGGCTACCGCGAGCTCCAGAACACGTACGGCAAGGATGGCCTGGTCGTCATCGGCGTCTCGCTCGACGAGGGCGGGCCGGCGGTCGTGAAGAAATTCGCGAAGCAGAACGGCATGAATTACACGCTCGTGATGGGCGACGGCGACACGATGGACGCGTTCGGCGGCTTTGAAGTCATCCCGACGACGTTTCTCATCGGGCGCGACGGGAAGATCGTGCACCAGAAATCGGGCGCGATGGACCACGCGGAGTACGAGGCCATCGTGAAGAAGGCGCTCTGAGCGCCAGCGAGGACGACCCGGCCGTGAGTACTCCTGCGCCGGCTCGTTTCGCCCTGGTCACCGGCGCCGGCTCGGGCATCGGCCGCGCGGTCGCGCAGGGCCTGCTCCAGGCGGGCTGGACCGTGGCCGTCACGGGCCGGCGCCGCGCCGCGCTGGAGGAGACCGTCCGCGCCGCGGCTGCGCCCGCGGCGCGCAGCCGCGTGCTGCCGGGCGACGTCACCGACCCGCGCGCCGTGCGCGAGGTTTTCGCCCAGGTCGAGGCCGGTTTCGGGCGGCTCGATTTGCTCTTCAACAACGCCGGCGTCAGCGCGCCGGCGGTGCCGCTGGAGGATCTTCCCCTGGAACACTGGCGCGCGGTGATGGAGACCAACGTCACCGGCGTGTTTCTCTGCCTGCAGGAGGCGTTCCGCCTGATGAAGCGGCAACAGCCGCGCGGCGGGCGCATCATCAACAACGGCTCGATTTCCGCGCACGTGCCGCGGCCGGGCGCCGTCGCCTACAACGCGTCGAAGCACGCCGTCACCGGCCTGACCCGGTCCGCGGCGCTCGACGGCCGGCCGTTCCAGATCGCCTGCGGGCAGATCGACATCGGCAACACGGAGACGCCGATGGCCGGGGCGATGAAGACCGGCGTGATGCAGGCGGACGGCACGCTGGCGCCGGAGCCGACCTTTCCCGTGCGGCACGTCGTCGACGCGGTGCTCTTCATGGCGGGCCTGCCGCTGGCGGCGAATGTGCCGTTTCTCACGGTGATGGCCACGGGCATGCCGTACCACGGCCGCGGCTGACGCGCCGGCGCCGGGCACTCCGTCGTTGCACCCGGCCGCGGCCGCCGGTGCAATCCGCGCCCTGATGCCGCTGCACCTGCTGATCCCCCTCGTTTGCGCCGGGCTGTACGTCGTGGCCGCGTTGATGATCAAGCGCGCGAGTGCGCTCGGAGTCGGCACGTGGCGCATCGGGTTCCTGGCCAACTGGTGCATGTTTCTCGTCTACCTGCCGTGGGGCCTGCTGCGACCGGGAGAGACCGGGCCGCTCCCCGCCACCTACTGGCAACCGGCCCTCAACGGCCTGCTGTTCCTCGCCGGGCAGATGTTCATCTTCCTCGCGCTCCACAAGGGCGACGTGTCGGTGACGACACCGGTGATGGGGACGAAGGTGCTGCTGGTGGCGCTCCTGAGCCTGCTGCTGCACGCCGGCACCGTGCCGCTGCGCTGGTGGGCGGGGGCGGCCCTCAGCACCGCGGCCGTGGTGCTGCTGCATTTCGGCGAACCGCCGGCCGGGCGCGGGCGGGTCGGCCGCACCGTGCTGCTCGCGGGCCTGAGCGCGCTGTCGTTCAGCCTGAGCGACGTGCTCCTCCAGAAATGGGCGGGCACCTGGGGCAGCGGCCGCTACCTCGCGGTGGTGTTCCTGTTCACTGCGCTGTACACGTTCGCGTTCGTGCCCTTCTTTCGCGCCCCGCTGTGGTCGCTCGACCGGCGGGCGTGGCTCTGGACCGGCGGCGGGGCGCTGCTGCTCGCGCTGAACAACGCGGGCGTGGCGCTCAGCATCGCCGTGTGGCAGCAGGCCACGGCGATCAACATCCTCTACAGCCTCCGCGGCCTGATCAGCGTCGTGCTGGTCTGGGCGATCGGCCACTGGTTCGCCAACGACGAGCGTCACCTCGCGCCCGCGGTGTTCCGCACGCGCCTCGCCGGCGCGGCGCTCATGCTGGCCGCCGTCGTGCTCGTGCTGGTCGGCTGACGGTTTCGCGCGGGAGGCGGTCGAGCGCGGCGCGCGCGCGTTGCTTGGCCACCGCGTCGTGCTTGCCGCGCTCCGGCAGGGCGAGGCCGCGGCGCCAAGCGGCGCGCGCTTCGGCGTCGCGTCCCGCGGCGGCGTAGGCGAAGC
>CAYMSE010000268.1:0-8882 GCA_964392935.1 uncultured Oleiharenicola sp. | reverse complement strand
AGCGAGGCGGCGGCATATTCGCCGACCAACGTGCCATTGCGCAGGACGGTGATCCGGTCCGCGACGGCGTACACCTGTTCGAGGAAGTGGGTGACGAAGACGATGCCGAGGCCTTCGCCGCGGAGGCGGCGCATGACCGTGAACAGCTCGGCGATCTCCTTTTCGTCGAGGCTGGCGGTCGGCTCGTCCAGGACGAGCACGCGGGCCTTCACGTCGAGGGCGCGGGCGATGGCGACCATCTGCTGGAGGGCGATGGACAGGCTGCCGAGCTCGGCGTCAACGTCGCACTCCAGCTCGAGCCGGGCGAGGGCTTCGCGCGCGTGGCGGCGCAGGGCCCGCCAGTTCAGGAAGCCGGCGCGTCCCGGCTGGCGCCCGAGGCCGATGTTCTCGGCGACCGAGAGCGTCGGGATGAGGTTGACCTCCTGGTAGACCGTGCTGATGCCGCAGGCCTCGGCCTCGCGCGGCGAGGCCGGCGCGAGACGGCGGCCCGCCAGCGTGATCTCGCCGGCATCGGCCTCATGGACGCCCGTGAGGACCTTGATGAGGGTCGATATGCCCGCGCCGTTCTCGCCGAGCAGCGCGTGGATCTCGCCGGCGCGCAAGGTGAAGTCGACGCCGTCGAGCGCGACGACACCGGGGAATCGCTTCCCGATGCGGCGAAGGGAGAGCAGCGGCGCGGCGGCGGACACGAACGGCTCGGCTCAGTACTGGCGCTGGGGGAGGGCCGCGGCCGCGTTGGACGCGTCGAAGAGCTGGTCGACGTTGTACATTTCCTTCGCGACCGGCTCACGCTTCACGATCTTCTCGATGAGGTCGTAGACCTTGGGGCCGAACAGCGGGTTGCACTCGACGGTGCAGTTGATGCGGCCGTCGGCGACGGCCTGCACCGCCTCCTTGATGGCGTCGATCGAGACGATGGTGATGTCCTGGCCCGGCTTCAGCCCGGCCTCCTCGATCGCCTGGATGGCGCCGAGCGCCATGTCGTCGTTGTGGGCATAGAGGATCTCGATGTCCTTGCCGTGCTTCTTGAGCAGGGCCTCCATGACCTGCTTGCCCTCGGCGCGGCGGAAGTTGCCCGTCTGGGAATCGATGATCGTCAGGCCCGGGTGCTTCGCGATCGCGGTGCCGAAGGCCTTGCGGCGTTCGTTGGCGGCGGCGGAGCCGGGCTCGCCCTGGAGCTCGACGATCATGGTGCGCCCGCCCGCGTGCTGGGCGACCCAGTCGGCGGCCATCTCGCCCTCCTTGGCGAAATCGGAGCCGATGAACGCCGTGTAGAGCGTGTCATCCGCCGTCTGCACCTTGCGGTCCATGACGACGACCGGAATGCCGGCGCGCCTGGCCTCGCGCAGCACCGGGTCCCAGCCCGTGACGACGATGGGCGCGAGGACGATGGCGTCGACCTTCTGCTGGATGAACGAGCGGAGCGCGCGGATCTGGTTCTCCTGCTTGCTCTGGCCGTCGACGAACTTGAGCGTGATGCCGCGCTTGGCCGCCTCGGCCTTCAGCGATTCGGTGTTGGCGGTGCGCCAGGCGCTCTCGGCGCCGGTCTGGGCGAAGCCCACGGTCAGGGCACCGGCGGAAAGGGCGGAGGCGGCGTAGGCCGCGACGAGGAAAAGCGTACCAAAGCAGGGGATTTTCATGGGGAGGGTGGGGCGAAAGCCGCCCGGACTATTGGTCGCGGGCGTCGGAGCGGCAGTCTCATTTCTTCAGGACAGTAAAGTGTCCGGAGGCCGACGGCGAGGGGCGAACGCGGCGAGATTGCGCGCCCCGGCGCGAGGGGGAATGCACCGGCCGGGTCACGTGGGACGGACGGTCACTTGACGGTTACGTATTTCAAGCGTATCCGATGCGTCCCGTGCCCCGCCCGACCCTCAACGACATCGCCCGTGCCGTGGGCTACTCGAAGAACACGGTCTCGCTGGCGTTGCGGGGGAGCCCGCAGATCCCGGAAGCCACCCGCGCACGCATCCGCCAGGCGGCGGAGAAGCTCGGCTACCAGCCCAACGCGATCGTGTCGCACCTGATGGCGCAGCTGCGCGCCAACCGCACCACGCGGTTGCAGGCGAAGCTGGCGCTGGTGAACGCGAACCGCGACCCGGATGCCTTTCGCGCCCACCCGACGATCCCGACCTACGTCGAGGGCTGCGAGAGCCGGGCCGCGCGGCTGGGCTACGGCTTCGACCGGTTCTGGCTGCATGATCCGACGCTCGGGGCGACGCGTTGGCTGCGCATCCTGCACACGCGGGGCATCAAGGGGGTGATCCTCGTGGGCCTGATGGACACGCCGCACCTGCCGGACGGATTCCGGCCGGTGTGGGAGCAGTTGCCGACGGCGGTGACCGGCGTGCGCACCCGGGATCCCGCGCTGTCGTTTTGCTGCGTCGACCACCACAGCCTGGCCCTCACGGCCTTCGAGCGCGCGCTTGCGCTGGGTTACCGGCGTCCGGGCCTCGTGCTGGACGACGTCATCGACGCGCTGGTGGAGCGGCGGTTTTCCGCCGGCTATCTCACCGGGCAGCGCACCCTGCTCCCGCGCGCGCAGCATGTGCCGGCCTTCACCGAGCAGGCGGGCTCCCACAGCGAGCCGCCGGGCTTCCGCGCGTGGCTCGAGCGCCATCGGCCCGACGTCATCTTCACGCTCTACAACAACGTGATCACGTGGCTGAAGGCGGCCGGGCGCCGCGTGCCCGAGGACATCGGCGTCATCCAGCTCGAGTGGCGCGCCAGCCGGCCCGAGATCGCGGGCATGAACCAGCACAACTTCGTGGCCGGGGAGGCGGCGGTCGACATGGTGGTGAGCCAGATTCACAACAACGAGGTCGGCGTGCAGGAATTCCCCCGCGCGACGCTGATCGGCGCCACGTGGCAGGACGGACCGAGCGTGCGCGAGGTTGCAGCGACGCCGGTCCGGAAGCCCAGGCGGGCGACGGCGAAGATCTGAACGGATTCATTGCGTTCGCGGCGCCCTCTGTGGGCTGCGGCGCCCGTCCAGCGGCGGGAGCCGGTCAACGCGTTGGGGACAACGCGTTCCACCCTAAGGCGCGGCGGACGGAGGCGGGGTCGCGCGCTGGCTCCGGGGGAGCCACTTGCCGGCGGCCAGCGCCAGGAGGGCGTACACGGTGCTGGCAACGTGCGCGCCGGTGGCGACCTGGACGGAGGCGTCGTCGAAGCGGATGGCGCCGCCGCCGTGGCCGCCGCGGAAGTATTCGTAGATGAGTTCGCCGAGGTAGATGGCGATGACGGCGGGCCAGAACCAATCGGTCCAGTCCTTCCGCCAGCCCTGGGCGGCGATGTAGAGCAGCAGGCCGAGGTTGAAGGCGCTGAGTCCGCCGTAGCGCTCCATGTGCGGCACGCACCAGTAGAGCGCCGCGGAGATGAAGACCGGCATCAGCGGGAAGGCCCAGCCCGCGAAGCTCGGGTGGCGTTTCTCCGCCTCGTTGCCGACGATGAGCAGCAGCCCGGTGTCGACGATGAAGTGGGACCAGCCGAAGTGCACCAGGTGGCCGGTCCAGATGCGCCAGAACTCGCCGGCGGCGATGGCGGTGCGGTCGTAGAGCAGGACGTGGCGATATTCCGGGAACAGTTGGATGACCAGGCTGGCCACGCCGACCGCCAGCGTTATCCAAGCGGGCGGAAGGAAGCGGCGGACCAGTTCGGAAAACATCAGCGGCGACGCTGGTGGATCCAACGGCCCAAGGCGAGACTGGCGAGCAACCCGAGGAACCACGGGCTCGGTGCGCCGCCACCGCCGCCGCCACCACCGCTCGGGGTCGGAGTTGGGGTGGGGGTGGGCGTGGAGGTGCGCACCGTGAGGGAGACGCTGTTGCTGGTGACGCTGCCGATGGGATTCGACACCGCGACGGAGTACGTGCCGCCATCGGACGCCTGGGCGCTGCTGATGGTGTAGCTGGCCGACGTCGCGCCGGTGATGGCCGCGCCGTTGAACATCCACTGGTACGAGAGCGGCTCGCTGCCGGAGGCGGTGACGGAAAAGCTCGCGCTGCCGCCGACGTTCACGGCGGTGCCGACCGGCTGGGTCACGATGGTTGGCGGCGCGCCGCTCGTCGGGGTGTACAGGAGGTTGAGCTTGATGCCCCCGTTGTCCGCGCCGTCGCCGTCGTTGTTGTTGAAACCGTCGACGGCAATCTGGTACGTGGTGCCGCCGGTCACGGCGAGGGTCACAGTGCTGGCCTGGACGACGCCGTCCTCGATGTCGTCATCGGAGGCGACGGGCGCAAGGACGTTGAGCGCGCTGCCCGTGTAGACGGCGAGGGTGGTGTCGTAGTAGCTGCCCTTGGTGTCGATGGTGGCGTTGCCGTCGACCGGCGGCGTCCACCGCCACCACACGGAACGTCCGCCGTTGTTGCCGGCGTGGTTCGGCTCGCCGGTTTCCTTCGTGGCGTTGGTGTTGTAGCCGTTCACGGCGAGCGAACCGTTCTTGAGCGTGATGACCGTGGCGTTGGCGAAGTTGTTGTTGGCCGGCACACCCGGGGGGCCGTAGAGCGCCTGCACGCCCTGGATGTCGTCGTCCGCGAGCGTGTCGAGGGCCCCGACGTGGCTGTTCATGATGGCGCTGACATTCTGCACCGGGCTGGCTTGGTCCGGATGATCGAGGCCGAGCGTGTGGCCGAGTTCGTGGATGGCGACGCGCTGGAGGTCCACGACGCCGGCCCGGGTGGAGCCGCGGTAGGAGTCCCAAGTGTACTTCGTGTTGAAAAGGGTGTCGCCTTCGGCGCGGGTGTTGCCCCCGCCGCGGAAGGTGGTGGTGACCGCCAGGACATTGTCGTCGTACGCGGTGCCGTAGACCGTCGCGGCAAAGGCCAGCTCGTTGACGCCGTTGCCGTTGGTGGGGGAGCCGGTGGTCAGGGTCGGGGCGAACTGCACCGCGCCGATCCGCGCGTTCCACGTCTCAGCCGCCGCCTGGGCGCTCGTGTTGAAGTTGCTGCCGTCGCTCAGGGTTTGGGACGAGCCGAGCATGATGCGCAGCGGGACCGGGCCCGCCGGCCACTTGATGGGCAGGTTGGTGCGCGAGTTGGTGATGAACGTGAAGGCCCCGGCGCCGGCGAGGCTCAGGAGTCCCGCCGCCACCGCCAAGGTGGCGCGCCAGCGGTTAACGGAGGTTTTCACGGGAGAGGATTTCGCGTTCCTGCTGCTGGATGCGATCGCGGAACGACTCGGGGCTCAGGCCGCCGCCGCTGAAGCGGAGCGTGTTGCCCGGCTCCAGTTCGCGCTCGGAGCGGAGGGGCTGGCCATCGTGGCGCAGGACCCGGGCCGCGCCGGTCTTGGCGTCGCGCACGACCGGGAAGTAGCCGTGCATGAGGGCGACGAGCGGGAAGAAGGTTTCGCCGTTGCGCCGGATGAAGAGGATGCTCTCCGACCCGACTTCCAGGCGCGGCGCGCCCTCGACGTGCATCTCCTGGTCGCCCACGCGGCCGCCGACCACCTCGAGCACGAGCGGCTGCGGCGGCGTGCCCTTGATGACCTCGAGCACCTCGAGCTCGATGCTGCTGCCGATGTAGCGTTCGGCGGGCTGGGCGGGGTTCTGGCGCCAGCGGGAGTTCACGCTCTTGACCCGGGCGCGCACCACGTATTCGGCTCCGCCGACAAGGTTTTCGAAGGTCGGCTGGATGACCGTCGTCGCCCGGGCGCCTGCGGCGGAGCCGAGCAGCAGGGCCACGGTCAGGATTAGACGTCCAACGTGCATCATGAGTGAGAGCGCTGGCCCGGTTAAATGTTTCGCAAAAATCAGCCCCCGCCGCGGGTGGAAACCTCGATCACGTCGTGGGGGGCGGCCTCCTTCTGGCCGGCGGGCGTGACGCGGACGTACCGGGCCTTGCGGCGCAGGTCGCCCAGGTCGCGGGCCCCGAGGTAGCCCATGCCGCTCTGGATGCCGCCGATGAGGGTGTTGAGCACGTCATCGACGGAACCGGAGACCTCCTTGAGCGCCTCGATGCCCTCGGCGGCCACCTTGCGCACGGCGTCGTTCTTGTCGTGGCCGTAGCGGGCGGCCGAGCCGGCCTTCATGGCGGCGTGCGAGCCCATGCCGCGGTACTGTTTGTAGAGCTTGCCGGAGATTTCCATGATCTCGCCCGGCGCCTCGCGGCAGCCGGCGAGGAGGCCGCCGAGGATGACGGCGTCGGAGAGGGTGAGCGCCTTGACGATGTCGCCGGACTTGGTGATGCCGCCGTCGGCGATCAGGCGCACACCTTTGCGCGCAGCACCCTGTCCGGCCACGTGCAGCGCGGTCAGCTGCGGGATGCCGACACCCGCGACGATGCGGGTGGTGCAGATGGAGCCCGGGCCCTGGCCGATCTTGATGGCGTTGGCGCCGCACTCGGCGAGGAACTCGACGCCTTCGCCGCTGGTGACGTTGCCGGCGATGATGGCGAGGTCCGGGTAGGCGCCGCGGATGAGGCGGACCACGTCGCCGACGCCGGCGGTGTGGCCGTGGGCGGTGGAGATGGCGACGGCGTCGACGGATTCGCGGACCAATTCGCCGACGTGATCGAGGATCTTGGTGCGGTCGAGTTCGCCGGTGGGCTTGCGCACCGGGGAGATGGCGGCGCCGACGACGAGGCGGAACTGGGAGTCGCGCGCCGGCTTGCGGCGGGACTTGGCCTCGCCGGTGATGCGCTCGACGTCGGAGCTGGTGATCAGGCCGCGGAGGTGGTCCTGCTTGTCGACGACGAGGATCTTGTGGATGCCGACGTTCTCGGTGAAGAAGCGGTCGGCTTCCTTGATCGGGTCGTTGGCGATGCGCTGCTCCTCGACCGTCAGGAGCTGCTTGCGCGGGGTCATCACATCGGCGACACGCTTGGAGCGGTAGCGCTCCTTGACGACGTTGCTCGACAGCAGGCCGACGAGGTGGCCGGCCTGGTCGACCACGGGGAAGGTGCGGAAGTCGAAGCGCCGCTGCTCGATCATCTGGAGCACGTCGCCGATGGCGTCGTTCGGCGAGACGGTCATCGGGTCCTGGATCAGGCCGTGCACGTGGTGCTTCACGCGGGCGACCTCCTTGATCTGGTCCTTGGCCGGCAGGTTGTAATGGATGAGCCCGAGGCCGCCGTTGAGCGCCATGGCGATGGCCATGCGCGACTCGGTCACGGTGTCCATGTCGGAGGAGATGATCGGGATCTGCAGGCGCACGCTGTCCGAGAGCGACGTGGCGAGGTCGGTGTCCCGCGGGAGGATCTCCGAGTGGAGCGTGGCGAGCGAGACGTCGTCGTACGTCAGGGCGCTCGGCAGATTGGCGGCGAAGAAGCGATCGGCCGGCAGGTAGAAGTCCGAATCGGAGGGCGTTGGGGCAACAGGCTTGGTCATCGTTGCCGTGAACGAAATACTCCGACCGCGGCGAACCTCAACGAGAAATTTCGACGGGGTAATGGGCAGTTTTGAATCCACATTTGTTTCATGGTCTTGGCGGGTTTTGAGAGTGCGTCCATGGATTACAAACCCAAGGGGACGCACGCAGCGGCCACGGGGGCGGAAAGCGCGGTTCGTAAGCGTCTGCCGACCGTCCGCACGCTCCTCCCGCGAAGCCGCAAGCAGCGGGTGCGCTTGCTGGACTGCTGGGACATGGCTGGTCCGGTTAAGGCCGTGGTGATGCCAGGGCCGGCCGAGGGGTTGCGCGTGCGTGTTAGCAGGAAGCATCGGGTTAGTCCGCTGACGAGGATTGCGGAGAGGCTGAAGAGGGGGTGGCAGAGGTGAGGGCATGGGGCGGACGCCAGCGCCAAGGGCTCACTCTTTAATTCGCTCGGCCACGTGAGACATGAAAGCCCGCGCGGCATTCATCACGTTTTCTGCGCCGCCATCGTCGTAAACGCTCTCGGTGTGCATGGTTTCGTTCCGGATAGGCTGCCGAACGCCCTCAAGAAACGAGTATGCCTTGTGATAAAAGTCCTTTGATGAGGACCATGTTGGGTCGTCTTTTAAATCGGCGTCGTTCGTGGCAATCTTGGATTTGATCTTTGGGAGCATCTTCCCCCAGTTCTTTTCCCATCCTTCGGTAACGGGAGGGATTCTAAGTGACGCGGAAAGCGCGCGCAAAACCAACTCCATTGCCCTCATTACATGAAACACGGCCGCCGTGTTTCTTCCCAAAGCGAAGCAGTTTCCCGCCTCAATCACTTCTGTGTTCGCCGATGGAAACGCTTGTTTGAATTTCTCTCCAAAGAGGGCGGTTTGCTGGTAGTAATCGCGCTTTTCGGGCGCGAGGTAATACAAAAACACAGACGACAGCTCGTCGTTCATCCGGCTGGATATGTCATCCATGGCATCCAGAATCTGCTGTCCGTTCATCTTCCCGAGATCGGGTATAAGCCTATCGACTGCGATTTTGGTTATCCTAAGTTCTAAGAATTTGAGGTCGGGGGATATTGAGCGAAGGTGTGCCTCAATCTCCTTTAAGGCATCCGGACGCTTGGATGAGTCAATTTCCCCGGTGGCCGCGCAAGCCATGCAATCGTTTATCTTATCAGTTACGGCAGAAAGCCGTTGAGCTAAGTACGCTTTCACAAGCGAAAGCGTTATCAGTCGAGGACCACCGTTCCAAGGTAGAAGGAGGAAGTCGTTCACGCCTCTTTCCTCCGTTCCGGCTGCGTATCCAGCAGCGCAATGATTTCCTCCACGTCCCAAACGTGGTCGGCAACGCCGGCCTCCATGGCGGGTGTGCAGCGAATCGACGAATGCACGCGGCAGAAGTTGTAGTGCATGAAGTGGAGCCGCACTGCCGCTTCGTGATTCAGGAACTTCTTGGAGAAGCCGTTTGTTAGCCGGGTAAACCGGCGAATCTGCATTCGCATAGTCAAATTCTGGCGCTCGTTGTGGCTTGTGGTGCTGCTGTCCAAGTCGGGCGCGCCAATGACGGCCTCGCGCTTCACTTC
>CAYMSE010000267.1:0-3607 GCA_964392935.1 uncultured Oleiharenicola sp. | reverse complement strand
GGAATGCCGAGCCGCCCGGCATGATAGGCGACGCCCTGGGCATGGTTGCCGGCGCTCATCGCCACCACGCCACGCTTGCGCTCCTGCGCCGTCAGAGACAGCAGGGTACTGAGGGCGCCGCGCTCCTTGAACGAAGCGGTGAACTGGCGGTTCTCGAATTTGAGATAGACCTCGGCCCCGGTGATGCCCGAAAGCGTGCGCGAAAGCCGCATGGGCGCGCGCAGCACCTGGCCCTGGATGGCGCCGGCGGCGGCACGGATGTCGGCAAGGCCGAGAGGAAGCGCGGTCATGCCCCCTTATACAGAGACCACGCGCAATGGTGCAGCCTGGCTTTCCGCCAGCCAGGCGACCGCCGCCTGGCGGTCGGTGAAAATGCGGTGCTGGGTATGGTCGAACAGGGCGGTGATCACCCGGATGATGGGGTGAAAGGCATCGCTGCGCACCACATAGGCGACGCGCGAGCGGCCCGGCCCGTCGGCGGTCCATTTCGCCAGCGTGCGCAGCTTGTGCAACGCCGGCCAATCCACCACGCCGACAAAGTCGCTCATGTCCACCAGGGTTCGCATGCTCAGACGCAGCCAGCCTTCTTCAAGGCCGCCGGCCAGGCAATCCAGCACGACGGACGCGCACGCCTCGCCCGTCAGCACGATCAGCATGCGCTCGCCGCGCACCGCGATCGAGACGGTATGGGCGCCGTCGCCCCGCACCAGGCGCAGGACGCCGTCTTCGCGATGCGTGAAATCGGAGAAATAGGGCATCGATCCGGGTTCTTGTTGTTTTGCGGCCATAGGGCCGGGATTGGGGGCGGGAAAGCAAGGCCACCGGACATGCCGCTGGTTGCACATCGGCCGGGATGGACTGGTAGCACCGGACGGATTTGAACCGCCGACCAAGGGATTATGATCGTCGACTTTGAGGATAAACATAGCAGCACATAGCTGAACTAAGCTCTTGTGCCGTATTGATTTTCTGGAAGATCGACTGCTCATAGCATCCGTGGGGAAACCTCCCTGCACCTCACTTGGCTGAGACAATGCCGAGACAAAAGAGGCCCCTATGAAGCTTACCGACATCACCATCCGGAGCCTGAAAGCACCGAGGACCGGAGCAGTCATTTACCATGACCAAAGCCTCGCCGGGTTCGGTGTTCGAATCTCGGAAGGCGGGACGAAAAGCTTCGTTCTGACATATGGCCCGCGCCGGCGCCGAGAGACGATAGGCCGTGTCGGCGTGATCAGCCTCCAGGACGCCCGCAAGGAGGCTAAACGGCTGCTGGCTGAATACACCTTAGGAAAGCAGAAGCCCGTCTCCATAACCTGGCGGGCGGCCGTAGACGAGTATCTGAAGGAGTGCGAGAAGCGCCTGCGCCCTGGTACCTACCAAAGCTACAAGCGGCACCTCAACAGGCAGTTCCGCCTGGGCGATACCCTTACACGGACCAACGAGCACCAATCGACCGATTGAAATTGCCTCATCTTACAACGGCGTGACGGACAGCCCTATGCCCTTTAAGACGGCAACACCTTCTTGTAGCCTCAATGTTGCAGGCGAGAATATGCTTATGAACTCGTCCGACATGTAGATGCAGTTGCCATCTGCGGCCACCAAATACGCGTCCCAATCGAAACTCATGATCAAATACAGCAGACCAAAAATTCGAACTTTTGGATCCGGACCACCGCTCACCTGGGCGGCAGGATGTATAAGCTGACCGGGCGCTTCGATTAGCAAAGCATCAGTCCCTTCTGACCTGATGCTCTCATAAAAGGCTAAAGTCTCTGGGGTGTGGGTCTCCCAATTTTTTACCCAGAGCAGCAATTCGCGATCGGAAATGATCCAACCCATGACGGCACGAACCGCCGCAACAATGCTACTCGGATTCCGTGAGATGTGGCTTGTAGCGCCTCGGTTCTTCCAAGGATGAGCGAGTACCAAATCGCGGTTTTCATCAATGACGATACCCAACTGGCTTAACCAGAGCTCAGCTTCGGGTTTTGAGAGATCGCGGCTCATGAGCGTCAATGGTATCCGTCAATAAGCCGGTCCACTATGCATCATTGTACCTAAAAATGCGCCCACCGGCCCTAACAATCTCAACAACGGAGCCGGCACCGGTGTGGTGGGAAGGCGCTCTCGATCGCCGGCAAGGACGTGAGCGATGAGCGGACCTGGCTCAAGGAACCCCATCGCCAATTTGAACACTCGCTGATGATTGCAGAGGTCCTGGCGTCGTTTGAACTGGCAATCCGTGCGACCGACGGCGTTCGGTTGGTCCCATACCCAGAGATTGTCCAGCGTGCGAAGCGACGAGGCATGACGGTCGAGTCACCCTTTCGCTTTCAGACCGAGACCGACGCAGGGCACGTCACTATAGTTCCAGACGCCGTTTTCGGTATCGAATACCGAACGGCCACAAAGCCGCTCTACCGGTTCATCGCCCTGGAGGCAGACCGAGGGACTATGCCGGTCCATCGGGCCGATTTCGCTCAGTCCTCCTTCGGAAAGAAGATCGCTGCCTATAGGCAAATCTTCAGTACGGGCCTCTACCGGCGCCTTGGACTGCCGAACCTCATAATTCTGGCGGTGACTGCCGACCAAAACCGGGTGAAGCGAATTGGGGAGGCGGTAGGAGCCGCCGGGGTTGGCTCTGTATTCCTGCTGCGGGCGATACCGGAGCCCCGGCCAGAACCCCTCCCTGACCTCTTCAGCGCCCCTTGGAGGCGCGTAGGCTGCCCCGATGTGGATCTGGCCAGGGTGGGCTGAAAAAGCCGCCGAGAAGGCTATTCCTTCGCTTGAGACAATAGCGAGACAAGCCTAAGCTGAAAATCAGCTAAGTATTGGTAGCACCGGACGGATTTGAACCGCCGACCAAGGGATTATGATTCCCCTGCTCTACCGCTGAGCTACGGTGCCATAGTCGAGGGCGGCGATGTAGGGGCGCACGGCCTCGCCTGTCAAGTTTGGGCGGGAAAAACCGGGATTCTCATGCGGTTGGCGATGCCGAAGGGGGTCTGGGCCTGGCCGATGACGATGAAATCCAGCCGCCCGTAGAAGCCCTGGGCGCGGGGGTTGGCGACCGTCTCGATCGCGGTCGCGCCCTGGGCGCGCGCGCGCGCGACCGCATCGCCGACCAGGGCGCGGCCCACGCCCCGGCCCCAGGCGCGCGGTTCCACGAACAAGCCGTCGAGTTCGCAGACGCCGCCCCTGGGCAGCAGGGCGGCGAAACCCGCCACCTCGCCATCCAGTTCCGCCACCCGCACCCGGCCTTCGCACAACTGCGCCAGCGGCAATTCGATCACGTCGGGATTGGCGAGGAGATAGGCGCGATGCTCCTCCCATGTCAGCGAAGCGCGGCGCTGCAGTTCCTCGAGCGCGGCGCGCTCCTGCGGCCCGGCGGAACGCAGGACGATGCTCACGCCGCCGCCGCGGCCTGCGCCCCGGCGATCCAGCCGCCGCCCAGCACGCGCGTGCCGTCATAGAAGACGCAGGCCTGGCCCGGCGCCACCGCTTCCTCGGGCGCGCGCAGTTCCACCCGCGCCGCGCCGCCTTCCAGCGGGATCACCCGCGCCGGCACCGCAGGACGCATCGAGCGCACCTTGACCATGCA
>CAYMSE010000266.1:0-4198 GCA_964392935.1 uncultured Oleiharenicola sp. | reverse complement strand
AGCTGGGCCTGCGCTCGCTCGAGGCGCTCGAGTCCGGCCGCCTCGAGGAGTTCGCCCGGTTGATGGACGTGCACTGGCAGCGCAAGCTCGCGCGCAGCTCCGGCATGAGCAACCCGCACATCAACGCCGCCTACGCCCACGCGATGGCGCACGGCGCGCTGGGCGGGAAGCTCATCGGCGCCGGCGGCGGCGGCTTCCTCCTGTTCTTCGCCGGCGACAAGCAGCGCCTGCGGCACGCCATGCGCGAGCAGGGCCTGCAGGAGGTCCGGTTCCGCTTCGATTTCGAAGGCACCAAGGTTTTGATCCAGGAATAACCGGCGGCCCCGCGGGCGGGTATGATTTTCAATACCTACTGGTTCGTCTGCTTCAGCGCGGTCTTCTTCCCGGTCTTCTGGCTGCTCACCCACCCCCGGCCGCGCCGGTTCTGGCTGCTCGCCGGCTGCGCCGCGTTTCACGCCCACTTCGCCGGTCCCGCCGGGGTCGTGCCGATCATCGTGCTGGGCGTCGTCACCTATCTCGCCGGGTTGTCGCGCCACCGCGCCGCGGGCCTCGCCGCCATCGCGCTCTGCGTGGCGGCGCTGGCGTTCTACAAGTACGCGGTCTTCCTCACCGGCGAGGTGCTCGGCCACGTCGCGCCCGGCGTGGCCGCGGCGCTCGGGACGCGCGCGCAGGGCCTGCTGCCCGCCGCCCCGCCGCTGGCGATCAGCTTCTTCGTCTTCGAGTTCGTCCACTACCTCGTCGACGTGCGCCGCGGCCACGCGCCGATCCGCCGGCCCCTCGACTTCGTCCTGTTCGCGATCCACTTCCCGTCGCTCGTCGCCGGCCCCATCAAGCGCTATGAGGATTACGTCCCCAACCTGCACGCCGGGCTCGCCGGCGTCACGGTCGACGACGTCGCCGCCGGCGCCCAGCGCGTCGCGCTCGGGCTCGTGAAGAAAATCCTGCTCGCGGACAACCTGCTGTTGGCGATGAACCACTACGAGCCCCGCTTCGCCGAACTCTCGCTGCCGCAGGCGTGGCTCTACCTCGCCGGCCTCGCCGCGCGCATTCTCCTCGATTTCAGCGGCTACAGCGACATGGCCATCGGCCTCTCCCGGCTGCTGGGCATCCGGCTGCCGGAGAATTTCCACTACCCGTACCTCGCCACCAGCCTCGCCGACTTCTGGCACCGCTGGCACATCTCGCTCAGCACCTGGATCCGCGACTACGTCTACATCCCGCTGGGCGGCGGCCACCACGGCGCCGCGCGCAAGTTCGCCAACGGCACGATCGCCTTCGCGCTGTGCGGGCTCTGGCACGGCCCGGCGTGGAACTTCGTGCTCTGGGGCCTCTGGCACGGGCTCGGCCTGGCGGTCAGCACGCACTACCGCACGGGATGCGGCGCCCCCGGCCGCGCGCTGGGCGCCGTCCTCACCCGCGTGCCCGGCGCCGGCTGGGCCCTCACCCTGCTCCATGTCACGTTCGGCTGGCTGCTGTTCTTCCATCCGCCGGCGCAGGCCTGGGCCATGGCCGCGAAACTCCTCGGCTTCCCCGCCCCATGAACCCCGCGCGCCTTTCCAGCTGGTGCCTGCTCGGCGGCATCGCCGTCGGCTTCCTGACGGCGGTGTGGACCGGACACGGCGCCGCGCGCTACAGCAAGCCGTCCGGCTTCCAGCGCTTCCACCAGCGCATCAGCCCGGATGCGCTCTTCTACCCGCCGTACGCGATGCTGGAGCGGCTGGCCCTCGCGCGCTGGCAACCCGGCCGCACCCTCGTGATCATCGGCGGCAACTCCATCCTCAACGGCGTCGGCCAGCCGGAGGACGAATTGTGGAGCGCGCGGCTCCAGTACCTGCTCGGCGACGGCTACGTGGTCGTCAACCTCGCCTTCCGCGCCTCGGCCCCGACCCAGGGCGCCGCGTTGGTCGCGGAGTCGCTCCTCCAGCGCGGCTACCCCGTCATCTACGTGGCCAACAGCAATCCCACCGCCTCCACCGGCCGGGCGGCGGAGGGCTGGTTCGGCTACTTCTACTGGCAGGCCCTCGCCCAGCACCGGCTCGCCGACTATCCGCCCCGCACCGCCGAGATCAACCGCTGGCTGGACGCGCTGCCGCCCGCCGCCCGCCGCCAGCAGGAGGAGGTCCGCCTTGACGCCCGGCTCGAGGCTTTTACGCGTCACCAAAGTCTCTGGCACCACCTGGGCTACCGGTATGTCTTCACCGTCTGGACCTCCCTGCTGGCCGACCACTTCTGGATCGCCCGCGACCGGTTGATCGACAACGAGCCCTACCCCCCGCCGGTCGAGGATCGCTTTCACGATTACCTCGAGCAGGAGATGGCGATCGTCCGCGGCATGACGCAATCGCTCGCCTACCGCGACGCCACCGGCGGCTGGCGGTACGAGGAGGGCAACCGCCGCCGGCTCGAGGCCGACATCGAGGCGTCGTTCCCCCCCGCCCTCCGCCTCCACACGCTCATGCTCCTGAACAAGAACGCCCCGTACTACCTCGCGCGGCTCACCCCGGAGGAACGCGCCCAGGACGCGTTCGTCTACGAGGGCTGCGCGCGGATCTGGCGCGAGCACGGCATCGCGTGTGTCGTGGCCGGGGACGGATTCGAAACCGCCGACTATCTCGATCGCGCCCACCTGACCAGCGACGGCGGCAACAAGCTCGCCGCGCTCGTCGCCGAGCAAATCCGAAACCTCCACCCGCAGTGACCATGTTCGCCCGGCTCCGCTCCCGCCTCTCCCTGCCGCCCGCGCTCGCCCTCGCCGGCCGCTTCCTGCTCGGTCTCGCCATCGGCTGGCTGTTCCACTACCTGCTCTACCGCTTCTCCCTTCCGATCCAGCCGTTCATCTACGTCGCGTTTTGAACCCCGCCTCCCCCGTCCTGCCCGTGGCCATCCTCGCCGGCGGCCTCGCCACCCGCCTGCAGCCGATCACCGCGAAGATCCCCAAGCTCCTCGTCGAGGTCGCGGGCGAGCCGTTCTTCTCCCACCAGCTGCGCCTGCTGCGGCGGAACGGGCTCACCCGCCTCGTGCTCTGCGTGGGACACCTCGGCGACCAGATCGTCGCCCGCTACGGCGACGGCTCCGCCTGGGGCGTGCAACTCGACTACTCCTTCGACGGCGAGCGCCTGCTCGGCACCGGGGGGGCGCTGATCCGCGCGTTGCCCAAGCTCGGCGACGCGTTCTACGTGCTCTACGGCGATTCCTACCTCCCCGCCGACTACCAGGCGGTCGGCCGCGCCTTCCTTGCCTCCGGCCGGCTCGGCCTGATGACCGTCTTTGCGAACCGCGGCGCCTACGACACGAGCAACGTGTGGTTCGAGGACGGGCGCATCCGCCGCTACTCGAAGACCGCGCGCCTGCCGCAGATGCGGCACATCGACTACGGCCTCGGCGTCTTCCGCGCCGCCGCGTTCGCCGGCTGCCCGCGCGACGCCGTCGTCGACCTCGCCGCCGTGCAGGCCGACCTCTGCGACCGCGGCGAACTCGCCGGCTACGCCATGCCCGAGCGGTTCTACGAGATCGGCTCGCCCGCCGGCCTGCAGGAGCTCGATGCCCACCTGCGCCGCTCGGCACCGTCCTGATTTACCGATTCTTGGCGGACCGGCCCGCCTTCCGCCTTCCCCCACCGCCTCCCGTTCCCCATTCTCCCACCTCGCCCATGTCCTACGCCCGCCAACACCTGCAGGAAACTGCCGCGATCGTCGGCCGCCTCAACGCGGCCGACTGCGAAAAGTGCGTCGCCGAACTCCGCGCGCTCCGCGAGCGCGGCGGCCGGCTGTTCATCCTCGGCGTCGGCGGCAGCGCGGCCAATGCCTCGCACGCCGTGAACGATTTCCGCAAGATCGCCGGCCTCGAGTGCTACGCCCCGACCGACAACGTCTCCGAGCTGACCGCGCGCACCAACGACGAAGGCTGGGCCAGCGTGTTCGTCGAATGGCTGAAGGGCTCGCGCCTCGCCGCCCGCGACGCCGTGCTCGTGCTCTCCGTCGGCGGCGGCAACCTCGAGCAGAACGTCTCGCCCAATCTCGTCACCGCCCTCCAGCACGCGAAACAGGTCGGCGCGCGCGTCCTCGGCATCGTCGGCAAGGACGGCGGCTACACCGCCCGCGTCGCCGACGCCTGCGTGCTCGTGCCCACCGTCAACCCGCAGAACATCACGCCCCACACCGAGGCCTTCCAAGCCGTGGTCTGGCCCCTCCTCGTCTCC
>CAYMSE010000265.1:0-2843 GCA_964392935.1 uncultured Oleiharenicola sp. | reverse complement strand
CGTCAAGGCGCCGCGTGCGGGCGATCAGGTCGAGGAGATCGCCGTGCTCGCCGGTGGCGAAGTCGATCCAGCGCCCAGCTATGCCTCTGCCACCATCGCTGAGCTGTACGCACAGGCTGCGGCCCGGCGTGTTGTCGACATCGCCGACGCGCCACGTGCGCCCCTCGCGACGGCCGTTCGAGAGATAATGCCGGCACACGTCTTCGGCGCGAGCGCCAAGACGGCGCGCGAGATCGGCGGCGGTCTCGCTCATGGCGGCCTCCAGGAAGAAGAAGGGCCCGCGGCATGGCGGGCCCAGTTGCGCAGGAACGGCTACTCGGCGGCTTCAGCACGCGCGGGCCTGCCGCGTGTCGCCTTTGCGCGCGCTTTGGCGGACGCCAGCTGCGGATGTGCTTCAGACTCCGGCGGGCCCGCTGTCTCGACAGGCACGAACGTCTGCCCCGGTGTGCGCAGAGGCTCGGGGACCCAGCCGGTGCCGGCGAGCAGGTCTTCGGCGGCCTGGGCCATCTCGGCCTTCTTGAGGTGGGCGAGGCGCTCCGCCGCCGCGTCACCCTTGGCCTCACGCACCGCATCGAGGATGCGCGCCTTGCTGACCCGGCCGAGATAGCCGTCCACGGTCGGCCGCCAGCCTGCCGCCGCCATGTCGAGCTTCACCGCCTCGGCCAGACGGCCCGCGTGCGCGATCGCCTTCGGACGCCGGTCATAGGCCTGGTAGACGGCGTTGATGGTGAGAGCCACGCAATGCGCAAACAGGGCCTGCCGGCTGTCGCTGTCGAGGCCGGCGAGGACGTCCCACAGCTCGCCGGGCTCCGTGGGGAGCTGCGCCGCCCAGGTGTCATGGCGTGCTTCGATCGCCTTGGCGGCAGGCGTGTCGGCGCTCTGTTACGGATGCGTCAGAGCCTTCAGTAGTCAGGGAGGTACTTGTGCAACTGCCTGTTGCACAAGTTGCGAGGGACGCCGGAGGGCCCCTATGCCGCGGTAGATCCGCCAAGCCTGGATCCTAAGCAGGCTTGCGCCCCCACGCGAATCCTCTTGTCGCACCGGCCCGGAAAGCGACGATCGGCCAGCGACGCGATGGGCCAATTGCGACCAGACGACCTCTCGGTGCAGCACAGAAGACTGCGGCATTCCGGCGTGAAGCAGGCTTGACATTATCATCGAGCTCTGACCGAGAGCCGACCGCGAGGTCACTTCGATCACCGTTCACATTTCACGGACCCGGCTACTCCCCAATTCAAACGCAACAAGAATTCGTGGACGCCGGTCACATTCTCAAGATGCCATCGACTGAGAGTATGAGAGCACGATCGCTCTTGCTCCCGGGCGCCAAACAGCTGGCCCCACAACACTCAGGAGAACTCAAATGTCGAACACGGAAGCAATCCAGCAGGACAAGCCGCAGCTGGGCGCTGGCCCCGACCAGGCCGACACAGCGGAGACCTTCACGCCGAACTGGGCTCCTGATGCCCCGCGGGGAGGTCGCGCGGTCCTCACCCGGGTCCTCAAGGAGTCCGCCTCGGTCCCTCTGTTCCTGGCGCAGACATTTGTACAGTCGCTTAGGGACGTTGGCTATAACAGCACGACGTCAGCGTTGCAGGAGCATGTCGACAACGCTATCGAGGCGGGCGCCAGCCAGATCCGCATCTTCTTCCGCCAGACCGGCAAACGCGGCAATTTTCAAACCGACGTGATGGTCTACGACAACGGGCGCGGCATGCCGCCGAACGTGCTGAAGGTGGCGACGTCGTTCGGTGGCTCGCTGAGCTTCGGCAACCGCACGGCGATCGGCCGCTTCGGCATGGGCATGAAAACAGCCGCCCTGTCGATGAGCTCGGTGATGGAGCTCTATTCCTGGCAGGAGCCCAAGGCAGTGTACAGCATGATCCTGGACACCCATGCCATCGGAAAAGAGCGGGCAAACGTGATCGAGCTGCCGGACCCGAAGTTCTCGGACAACCTGCCGCCGGAGATCGCCACGTTCTTCTCCCGGCCTATGAGCTTCCCGAAGGACAAGACCGATCAAAACCTGCTTGCCGGCGAGGATGATGCGGATCTCTGGAATCGCCTGGGTGCGCACGGCACGATCGTCTACATGCCCGAATGCGACCGGTTGAGCTATGCAACCGATCGCAAGCTGGTCGAGCATGCCACCAAGGAGATGGCGCGCGTCTATCGCCGTGCCATCTCGGGGGGACTGAGCCTCTACGTGAACAACAGGCGCGTCGAGGCCTTCGATCCGACCCATGCCATGGCGAGCGCCCGCCACGCGCGCGTCGAGGGCCTCAAGGCCAAGACCAGCCGTCTCGTGGACAAGAAGGAGGTTGAGATCCCGCTCGCGGACAGCAAGGCCGAGACGGGAAAGGCAGTCGTCAAGATCTACGCCCTGCCGATCGAGGAGTGGGGCGAGCGCGGGCCCCTTGCTTGCCGGCCTGCCGAAAGACCCGAGCCGCATGACGCTGAGCCCGCGCCCGCCGCGCATCGCGGATGCGGCCGAGCTTCATGTCGAAGTCCTCTTGGGCCATGAAACGCACCTCGAACTGGCGTGATGGCCAGACGAGATGTAGTGTGAGGCGTGGAATTCAATACAGCGTCAAGCAGCGCTCGGATGTCGAATGCGAATTTCGAACGCTGACGTTTTCGTCGTTTGGGAGACGTCACGGACAGCCGCGTGTCTTGCGCGTTTGGTGTCGAGCTGACGCCATCTCTTTATCCTGATCTCCAGAAATGGGCTCCGATTGTTCCCGCAAATTCCCGGACCATTCTGTTGCGATTTGATTACACATAATAGTGGAGCATCACCCGGCGGAGCTCTTGGTCAGCCCACCGGAGCTGATCCCCTGGGT
>CAYMSE010000264.1:0-3810 GCA_964392935.1 uncultured Oleiharenicola sp. | reverse complement strand
TTGGCACCTCGATGTCGGCTCATCACATCCTGGGGCTGGAGAAGGTCCCAAGGGTCCGGCTGTTCGCCGGTTAAAGTGGTACGCGAGCTGGGTTCAGAACGTCGTGAGACAGTTCGGTCCTCTATCCGCTGTGGGCGTTTGAGATTTGAGGGGTTCATTCTCTAGTACGAGAGGACCGAGAATGACGCACCTCTGGTGTTCCGGTTGTCACGTCAGTGGCAGCGCCGGGTAGCTATGTGCGGAAGAGATAAGCGCTGAAAGCATCTAAGCGCCAAGCTCATCCCAAGATAAGATCTCAATCCGTCGCAAGACGGTGCAAGGTCCGGGTAGACCACCCGGTTGATAGGGCAGAAGTGCAAGCGTAGTAATACGTTCAGCTTACTGCTACTAATGACCTTGCCGGTTTATGCAGATCCAGTTTCTGGGCGTTTATTTGACCTCCTTACAGAGTGTTTTTTGTCTGAACTTTTCCAATTACTCCGGCTTCGCCGGAGTTTCCCTTCCTGGTGACCATATGCCGGGGGTTCCACCCGTTCCCATCCCGAACACGGCCGTTAAGCCCCGAGCAGCTGATGGTAGTAGGACGATAGGTCCCGCGAGAGTAGGTCGTTGCCAGGTTTATGGCCCGGTTTGTCGAAAGACGAACCGGGCCTCTTTTTTTTCACCTGTCTCCGCTGACGGGTTCCAATCGTTTCTGGTGTTATACTGACACTCCGATGAATGTTAGATGTCCGCAACCCACGCTCCTCGTGATTTTGGCATTGGCCTGTTTCCGGCCGATGGCCATCGCGCAGACGGCGAGCCGCCCACAAAGCAGCGGCATTGCAATCGAGCAGGTTGGCGTGCTGGCGTATCCGCCGAGCATGACATTCGAGGCCATCTATTCGGGCGAGGCTCGAGTGGCGATCAGTGTCGATGAGACGGGGAAACTCACGGACTCACTCGTTACCGCATACACGAATCGGGCATTCGCCGACGCTGCACTCGCGGCGGTGAAACGGTGGCGCTACCAACCCGCGTTGGTCGACGGACGGCCGTGCGCGGCTCGCAGCAATATCGTGTTCGAATTTCGCGACCGCGGCGTGATCATCCAGGCGCTGCCGAGCGCGATTGCCCGCTATGCTTTCTTTCGAATGCTGGACGAGCACTTCGTATACCAGCCGTGCCTGCTCCGGGATCTCGACAAGATTCCAGTGCCCGCGAAGGTGGTACCACCGCTGGTGAGTTCGATCGATGCATCCAAGGAAATCACCGTTGAGTTCTACATCGACGAGGAAGGGCGCGTACGCATGCCCGCGGTGGCCAAGGAGTCCGTCGACGACGTGTGCGCCGCGGCTGCGGTGCGGGCGGTGGAACAATGGCAGTTCGAGCCACCATTGCGACGGGGGCGTCCGGTCCTGGTGCTGGCCCAGCAGAAATTCAATTTTCGTCCGAAACCCTGAGTGCCCCCGAGGACGATCGACTAGTGGGCGGGCTGCGTGAGGTGCGTACTCAGCGCGGACCGCAACAGGTTCCGTGCTCGATAGAGTCGGGTCTCTACGCCGCGCTCCGAACAACCGGTGATTGCACCGATTTCGCGATACGAGAGCCGGTCGTAGTGGTGCAACAGCAAGGTGACTTTCAGGTCGTGCGGGAGGCAATCAATCGCCGCTCGCACCGCCGCAAGGGTCTCATCGTGTTCCAAACGACGGTCGGGCGAATCCTGCTGGGCGTTGCGTTCGATTTCCTCGCGGACGGGCGGTGACGGGCCGTCGGTGCCGGTGGCGGAATTGAGGGAAACCGTCGGATGCCGCTTCTTCCATCGATGATGATTGTGGCAGAGGTTGGTGAGCGTGGTGAAGAGCCAGGCGCTGACGTTGGTGTCGACCCGCAATCGATCCCGTTGCTGGTAAAGCCGAACAAAGGTCTGCGCCACCAGGTCCTCCGCATCGCTTTCGTTCTGGCAGTAGCGAAAGGCGAAACTATGCAACGGCCGCTGCCAGCGCGCGATCAGGCGGTTGAGGGCTCCGGTTTCACCGCGTCGCAGCGCTTCCAGGTTCGCCAGATCAATGGAGGGATCGGAGGACACAGCGCGCGGGGCGGGCGCTTCAGTTGAGGAGTGCTCCTACCAAAGGTTCGGCCGCGGTCACGAGTTCCAAGTATTGGCGGCGTTGTTGCGGCGTCATGACGTCCGCCGATGCGAGCACCAGACGCCGGGTTGAATCCAGACACGCTTGGTTCAAGTTGCGCCGGGTCTCAACGAAGCGGGCGAATTCTATGAAGTCCACGTGGTCCGCAGTCCGGCGCGCGCGCTCGAATTCCAGCAGCTCAGCCTGCATACTTGCCACTTGAGCTGCCATCGCTTCCAGCTGGGGACGCGACGCTTGGTGGAGCTGCTTGATCCGGGCGTATTGCGTGTCGTTCAACTGTAGCTCGGTTCGCATCCAGGCGAGCTGCGACTCGAGGGAGTCGGCTTGGAGCGCGGCGTGCCCGCGCAGGTAAGCGAAATAGCTGCCGACACCGGCCAGCAATCCGAGGATAAGGGTGGCAATGACGCGTTTCATGGCTGGGGCCCCTGTTTGGATTCCGAAAGCAATGGATCGATCAGCAACAGGTAGCTCTTCACGAGCTGGGCGCCCCGCTCCCGTTGCAGCCGGCTGACCTGCACTTCTGCGACCAGCAATCCGAGGAGCGCGCAGGCGGTCACAAAACCCACCGCCAGCGCCGGCCGCTCAAACCAGGATTCGAGCAAGGCGCGCCAGCCCAGGGGCTTCGCCGGCTGCCGCGTCGCAATGCGTTCCCAGACGGTGGCCGCCAGTCGATCGGGCGGCGGTGGAGTTTCGGACCAGCGATCAAGCAGGGGATCCAGTGGATCGGGCGGGAGGGAGTTCATTGGAGAATCCGGGATTGAGCGGCAATCGCATAACACCGTCATCCGACGAAGTCCTTCACAATTTTCCGACAATCAACCGGCCTGGCTGCGATCAGCCGACCCGACCCGGCGGATCGGCGGCGGGCCCGCTGATATGCCGTTCTCCGCCGGGAAATTGTAGGGCCGTCCCGGTTCGCTCCGACTCAAGCTGGGTATTGATCAGCCGGAATCGGGCCCCCACTGCTGCGGTCAGCTTTTCGAGCTGCCGGGGGGAAAGGCGCAGCCGGTTGGCCATTGGCAGCGCCGGGCGGGCAAGCGACCGTTCCGGCTGCAGGACCGTGCTGCGAATCCATTTGGCCACATGCAGCACCAACGCGAACTGGTGGTGGGCGGCGGTACCCGTGGGCAAGTACTGCCACCGCACCGGTTCGAACATGGCGGGCGGAAACGACCAGGCCCGCAGAACGCTCGCCCCGGCCTCGGCTTGGTGAAAGCCAAGCGCCGCGCGCTCCTCCTCACAGGTCTCCAACGGGAAGCCGGTGGAGACGAAGCGCAACTCCGGGCGGTTGCGACCGGCCCAATGATCGATCGCCACCATGCCGACGCTGTGCAGGAGCCCGATGGTGTAGGCGACATTCCGGTCCAACCCCACGATGGCGGCCACATCTTCGGCGGCCAGGGCGCAGACGATCGAGCTCGCCCACAGTTCGTCGGCTTCGAGGCCGTACGCGGCAAGGGGACGCACCAGGACCTGCGACGCCACCGCCGCACCCACCAGCTCGTAGATCTGGTCGTAGCCCACCCGGTTCACCGCTTCGTCGACGGTGTAGCAGCGGATGCCATGGCTGAAGTACGCACTGTTGCCGAATTGGAGGACGCGTGCGGCGATGCCGGGATCGAGACGCACCATCTCCACCACCTCGGACATCGAGCTGTTGCCGTCGCACAATAGGTGCTTC
>CAYMSE010000263.1:0-7464 GCA_964392935.1 uncultured Oleiharenicola sp. | reverse complement strand
TCCTCGATCGATGAGATCGTCGCCCTCATCGCCCTCTATCGCCCCGGCCCAATGGAGTGGATTCCCGACTACGTGCGGGGCAAGCGCGACCCCAGCACCGTGCAGTTCCCGCACCAGCTACTCGAGCAGGTCTGCCACGAGACCTACGGCGTCATGGTCTACCAGGAGCAGGTCATGGAGGCCGCCAAGATCATCGCCGGCTACACCCTCGGCGGCGCCGACATGCTGCGCCGCGCCATGGGCAAGAAGGACGCCGAGGCCATGGCCAAGGAACGCGCCAAGTTCGTCGAGGGCGCCGCCAAGGTGAACAAGATCGACGCCAAGACCGCCAACTCGATCTTCGACATCCTGAACAAATTCGCGGGCTACGGTTTCAACAAGTCGCACTCCGCGGCCTACGCCGTCCTCAGCTACCAGACCGGCTACCTCAAGGCGAACTACCCGGTGCAGTTCATGGCCGCCATGCTCACCTCCGAGCTCGGCAACTCCGAAAAGGTCGCCCACTTCATCGCCGAGTGCGAGGCCATGGGCCTGCAGGTCCTCGGCCCGGACGTGAACGAGTCGCGCGCCGACTTCACACCGGTCGGCGACAAGATCCGCTTCGGCCTCGCGGGCATCAAGGGCGTCGGCGAGCAGGCCGCGCAGAAGATCATCGAGGAACGCGAGCGCGGCGGGCCGTTCCGGGACTTCGCCGACTTCACCTCCCGCGTCGACGCGCGCGCGCTCAACAAGCGCGTGCTCGAGCACCTGGTGAAGACTGGCGCCTTCGATTTCAGCGGCGCGGCGCGCAAGCCCCTGTTCGAGGGCATCGACGCCGCCATCGCCGGCGCCGCCGCGCACGCGCGCGACAAGGCCGCGGGCCAGCACAGCTTCCTCGACGTCTTCGCCGCCGACGAGAAGCCGAAGTCCGGGCACGGCGCGCCCGCGCCCCGCAACGGCGCCACCGTGCACACCACCTCCGCCAGCGACTTCACCGCCGCCGAGCGCCTCCAGTTCGAGAAGGAGCTCCTCGGCTTCTACGTGTCCGGCCATCCGCTCAACGCCTACGCCGGCCTCGCCGAGGCGCTTTGCACGCACACCGAGGAGACGGTGCTGCTGGAGGGCGACCGCGTTGAGTTCCGCCTCGCCGGCATCATGAGCGGCGTCACCAAGCGCCTGTCGAAGCGCGACAACCGCCCCTGGGCCTTCTTCACCCTCGCCAGCAAGCGCGGCACGCTCTCGGTGAACATGTACGCCGACGCCTACGAGACCTACGGCAAGCTGCTCGGGGAAAACCTGCCCGTCGTCGTGCTCGGCTCGGTCATGAAGGGCAACGACGGCGCGCGGCTCAACGTGAAGGAACTCTACCCGCTCGACGCCTACCTGCAGAACAACCTCCGCAAGGTCACCTGGCTGCTCGCGCCGCAGCACCCGGAATTGCCCGGGTTCCTGCGCGACCTGCGTGCCGCCATCGACGCCGCCAACGGCGACACGAAGATCGAGATGGCCTTCCTCTTCGAGGACCGCGTCGCCCCGATCGCCGAGGCGTCCTACGCGCTCAAGTGGCGCGTCATGCCCGAGGCGTACCAGCGCCTCCGCGCGCATCCCGCGGTGGCCGGCGTCCTCGCCGAGGCGCGATCCCCGGAGTTGAAGGAAGTCCGCCGCTGGGCCAAGCGCGGGTGAGTTGACTCCCCGGCCGGGGCAAGCTGTGCTGGCGACCCGGGCCGTTTCCGTATGCAAATTGTCCCTCCCCTCCGTCCGTCGGTGGTGTCCTTCCGCCCGATTTTCGCCTTCCTCGCCGCCACCGCCGCAGCCCTGGCCGCCGATCCCGCCCGCCCGGCGCCAACCCTGGGGGAAATCTTCCGGCCGATGGCCGTGAACGAGGCCCGGCTCGCGCCCGACGGCAAGCACCTCGCGGCGATCTCGACCGCCCCCGACGGCGCCCGCAGCCTGCTCGTCATCGACCTGGCGACGCAGGCGACGGAAACTGTGAAGGCCCCGGCCGAGATCGATATCGGCACCGTGCGCTGGATCGACGGCTCGCACCTCATCTTCACCTCCGGGCAGGACGACCGCTACAGCTACGCGCTCTTCCACGGCCAGCTGGGCAAACTCGCCAGCGCCACCCGGTTCAGCGCCCACGAACTCACGGCCATCGTCGGCCTCCCGCGCGCCCGCCCCAACCGCGCGCTGGTCTGGGTGGTGGTCCCCACGCTCGAAGCCCAGGGCTACAACCGGCTGGCCGAGGTGGACGTGAACGTGAGCGCCGTCCTTCGCGACGGCCGCCTGTCCAAGTCGACCGTCGCCCGCACCTACGCCGCGCCGCGCGACGGCACCCCGGTCGGCTGGCACGCCCTCGAGAACGGCGAGCTGGGTTACTGCGAGACCTACGCCGACCGTAAGATCACCCTCCACCGCTGGGACGCCGCCAAGGACGCCTGGTCGCCCGTCGCCCTGGACCTCGACCGGTACCACGTGGTCGGGGTCGATCCCGATCCGCGCACCTTGTGGATCTCGCATTTCGAGGACGGCCAGGGATTCGTCCTGCAGAAGCTCGATGTCACGTCCGGCGCTTTCGGCGAACCCGTCTGGCGCGATCCGGCCTATGACCTCGCGACCGCCCGGTTGATCTTCTCGCGCCAGACCGGGCAGCTGGCCGCCCTCGCTTACGAGCAGCGCCGCCATTTCACCAAGGTCTTCGCCGAGCCGTTTGCCTCGGCGCAGAAGGCCGTGCAGGCGCGCTACCCGGAGGCCAACGTCGTGCTGCTCAACTTCTCCGACGACGAGCAGAAGTTCCTGTTCAGCGTCTCTGGCGCCCAGGATCCGGGCCGCATCGTGCTGCTCGACCAGGGCCAACCCAGCCTCGAGGTGATGAGCGAGGTCGCCCCCTGGCTCGCGGACAAGGCGCTTCTCCCGACCTTCCCCATGAGCTACAAGACGGCCGACGGCCTGAAGGAGGAGGGCTACGTCACGCTCCCGGCCGGCGCCAGCGCGGCCCACAAGGTGCCGCTCGTGGTCCTCGTCCACGGCGGACCCGGGTTGCGCGACACCTGGGATTTCTACCCGCAGGTGCAGTGGCTGGCCTCGCGCGGCTACGCCGTGCTGCAACCCAACTACCGCGGGTCGCGCGGGTACCAGCCCGCGGTGAGCTTCAACGCCCGCTTCGCGTTCGCCCGGATGCACGAGGACGTCGCCGCCGCCACCCGCGCCGCCAGCGCCCTCGAGATGATCGACGGCAGCCGCGTGGCCGTCCTCGGCCACGGTTTCGGCGGCTTCCTCGCCCTCATGGGCGCCAGCTTCGACCCGGGCCTGTACCGCTGCGCCGCGTCCATCGGCGGCACGTTCGACTGGGAGGGCTTCGTCCGCGAGCTGAGCTTCTCGCCCGCCAGCCGCGCCGAGTACGAGCTCCTGCGCGACTTCATCGGCAAGCCGGGCCAGGACCGCGACACCTTCGACGGCCTGTCGCCGCTCCGGCACGTGGACGCCATCACCGCCGCCGTCTTTCTCGCCTACCCGGAGAACCCCAACGTCGTCTCCCACGGCCAGTCCGAGGACCTCGCCGCCCGGCTGCGGAAGGACGGCAAGGTGTGCGAGACGTACCAGTTGAAGTGGAACTGGTACGACCTGCGCGGACGCGAGAGCTGGCTCGAGCTGCTGCGCCGCATCGACGGCTTCCTGGCCCAGCACCTGGCGGCGCCGGGCCGGAATTGACGTGATCGCGGGCGACCGCGGTCCCCGGCGGCACTAGCCGCCGGCCTTGGCGTGGCGGTCGAAGACCGCGAGCATTTCCGGCGTCAACTGCTCGCGGGAAATCGGGACCATCTCCGCTCCCGCCCGGAGGAGCGCCTCCGCCACCGCGGGGTAGTCGGCCCCCTCGGAACGAAAGTGGATCGATCCGTGCACGCACCAGCCGAGCGGCGGCGCGTGGTAGGTGTTGTCGCGGAACGTCAGGTTCGCCCGGGCGTCGATCAGCCGCCGCACGACGCCCAGCTGCCCGTGGATGGCGGCGTAGTGCAGCGGCGTATCCCCCTTCTCGTCCGGGAGGTTGAAGTCCAGCCCCAGCGCGAGGGCGGTCTCGAGCGCGCCGGTCTCCCCGCGCTTAACCCTGGCGGTGATGATCTGCATGATCACGTCGGACTGTTCCTCGGCCCACGTCGGGCGCTCGGTCAGCCACTTCCGCGCCGCGGAGGTGTCGCCACGGGCCAACGCGCCGAGAAATTCGTCCAGGGGCACCGGATTCCGCACCGCGCCGTGCGCCACCAGCAGGTCCACCACGTCCTCGCGGCCACAGCGGACGGCGAAATCCGCGAGGGCGTAGCCATCCCGCCGTTCCGCGCGGGCATCGGCGCCGTGCCGAAGGAAGGTCGCGATCAAGTCCAGGTCCCAGCCGTTGCGGATGGCCTGGAATAGCGGCACTTCCCGGACTTCGTAGGCCGTCACGTTCGGATCCGCGCCGTGCGCGAGCAGCCAGACGATGCCGGCGCGGGCCGCCCCGGCCTGCGCGGTGTTGGGCGCGTGCCCGAGCAGGAAGTACAGCGGCGTGTTCTTCCACTGTTCGTTGCGCTGGCCGAGGTCGGCGCCGTATTCGCGCAGGACCTCGAGGCTGGCGACGTGGTTGCGCTCCGCCGCGTGGTAGATCGACTCGCCGTCGTTGGGATTCGCGCCCGCGGCCAGCAGGACGCGCGCGACCTGCGGGTAATTGTTGATGCCCGTGGCGGCGTAGAGCGCCGGCAGCTTCGCGTCGGGATACTGGGCATCGGTCCAGTACGCGTTGGCATCCGCGCCGGCGGCGAGCAACTGGCGCGCACAGTCGGCACGGCTGGCGTCGTCCCCGCCGACGCGACCGAGGCACACGGACAGGAGCGGGGTCCAGTTCCGCTCCGCGCTGGCCTTGGACGCGAGCGCCGGGTCGTGGTTCAGCCAGTCACGCACGCCAATCGGGTCGCCCAGCGCCGCCGCCAGCTGGAGGTCGGCCCGCGACAGGCGCGGGTATTCGCGCAGTAGCGCAGCGGCCTGGTCGGCCTGCCCGTGCAGCGCGGCGCGGAGGAGGGTGCGCGCGGCCAGCGCCGGGCCGCTGAGCTCGACGCGCTCCTTGAGCTTCGCCCAGCTGGGGAAACCATATTCGCGGGCAAGGATGCGCTGCGCATCGGCCAGCGCGAAGCCGGCGCGTTCGTTCTGCGGCACGCGCGCCACGGCCTCGGGCCGGTTCGCACGGACATCGTCGAGCAGGTCTTTGGCCTGCTTCTTGAGCTGCTCCAGGTTGGGGCGCTCGGGGAGCGTCTTGGTCATATAACCTCCAGGCTAACAGCCCGTGATCCGCGGTCGGGCAGCATGAAGGTTGAACTGATGTTAACCATTCGACAGGCGGGCTCAGCCCTTTCCGCGGATCCGGATGCCTCCTGAAGGCGGCCGCCAGAGTGCCGGACCGCCGCGGCGGCTCAACTCCAATCTGCCCGGCGCAATGGGTCTTCCCCTGCCGCGCCGTTTCCGTGTATTCCGTGGGCAAGGATGTCCTCCCCCAACCTCAACCTCGCCGCCCGGATCCTCCAGCTCACGCACACCGGCGTGCCCGCCGACCAGGCGCTGCGCGACAGCCTCAAGCGTGAGCGACATTTCAGCGCGCCCGCCCAGCGGCGCGAGGTCAGCCGCGCGGTCTTCACCTACTTCCGCTGGTGGCGGTGGCTCGACTCAAAGTCCTCGCTGCAAAAGCAGCTCGCGGCCGCCCTGGCCCTGCAGGAACGCTTCGATCGCAACCCGGCCAGCATCAAGCCGGAGGCCCTCGCTGCCCTCGCCGTGCCCGATTGGCTCAAGGAGGAAATGGACGTGTCCGTCGGGACGCTGCGTCAGTTCCAGCGCGAGCCGGCACTTTGGATCCGCGCGAAGCAAGGTCGCGGGGCCAAGCTTGCCGCCGAGCTGAAGGCCGTTGCCGGGTTCGCCGATCCCAGCAGCCCGGCGACCAATGCCTTCCGCTACACCGGCGCCGCGGATCTCTACCGCACCCCCGGCTTTCAAGCCGGCGATTTCGAGATCCAGGACCTCGCCTCGCAGCTGGTCGGCCATGCCTGCAACCCGCAGCCCGGGGAAACGTGGTGGGACGCCTGCGCCGGCGAAGGCGGCAAGTCGCTCCACCTCGCCGACCTCATGCAAAACAAGGGCCTGCTCTGGGTCAGCGATCGCTCGGCCCGGCGCCTGACGGCGCTGAAGGACCGCGCCGCCCGTGCCCAGGTGTTCAACTATCGGGCCGCGCCGTGGGACGGAGGCGCCCGATTGCCAACCAGGACCAAGTTTGACGGCGTGCTGCTCGACGCCCCGTGCAGCGGCGTCGGCACCTGGCAACGCAACCCGCACGCCCGCTGGTCCACGACGGCAAACGACGTTCGCGAACTCGCCGCCGTGCAGGCTCGGTTACTCGACCACGTCGCACCCTCGCTCAAGCCCGGCGGTCGCCTCGTCTATGCCGTCTGCACGCTCACCCGCGCCGAAACGACGGCGGTCGCGGACGCCTTCACCGCGACGCATCCGGAGTTCACTCCGTCCCCGGTCTTCAGCTGTCCACCCGCGGTCGACAGCTCCCAGTTGTTCCTCCGTCCGGAGGAACTCAACGCCAACGGCATGTTCCTCGCCGCCTGGCAGCGGAAGTGATGGCAGCGGTCGCGTCCAGCGCTGCCGCCCCGCCCCGCTGGCTGCGGGGTTGCCTCGTGTTTGCCGTGCTGGCGTTCGTCTGGTGGCGCGTTTCCGACAACACCGCCGACAACGACCTGTGGGGCCACGTGCTCTACGGCCAACGCATGATCCACTTTCACGGATTGGAGCGAACCGAGGTGCTCTCGTGGACCGCCGCCGGCCAGCCCTGGATCAACCACGAGGTCGGCGCCGAACTCGTCCTCGGCGCCACGCACCTGCTTTCCGGCGGCACCGGCCTCTGGCTGCTGATGATCGCACTCGCCGCGCTCACCATCGGCTGGGCGTGGCGCCTGGGCGCCTCCGGGGGAGCCGGAAACTCCGTGCCCGCACTCGTCGTTCTCGCCCTCACCACGAACTCCATCGCGCTCGGTTACGCCGTGCGGCCCCAGCTCTTCACCTACCTCGGCTTCGTCGCGCTCTTGGCCGGTCTCCGCCGCTGGTTCGCCGGACCTGCCCGCAGCGGGTTTCTCATCGCGGCCCTGCTGGCCGCCTGGGTGAACTTCCACGGCGGATTCCTGGCCGGCTGGATCCTCCTGCTGCTGGCGTTGGGCTGCGAGACGGTCGGGCGCATCGTGCCGGACCTGCCTCGGCTGGCTCGCTGCACCCCGGCCACGCCCGCGCCGACGGCCAATCTCGTCCTCGCCGTGGCCGGCACGCTCGTCCTCGTGGCGAATCCGTGGGGGTGGAAGCTTCTCGCTTGGACGTTCGAGACGGTGCAACTCCCGCGTCCGGACATCGGCGAGTGGCATCCGCTGCGCCCGAGCTTCGCCACGCTGCCCTTCTACTTCACCGTCGCGCTCG
>CAYMSE010000262.1:0-6441 GCA_964392935.1 uncultured Oleiharenicola sp. | reverse complement strand
GGCGAAGGGTACCTGTACCTGACGGACCGCAAGGCGTTCACCATCATCGTCGGCGGCGTCAACATATATCCACAGGAAGTAGAAAACCTTCTCGTCACACACGACAAAGTCGCCGACGCCGCAGTTTTTGGCGTTCCGAACTACGAGTTTGGCGAGGAAGTCAAAGCGATCGTGCAGCCGTTACATTGGCAAGACGCCGGTGATGCGCTCGCCGCGGAGCTGCTCACGTTCTGCCAATCGCGCCTGTCTCCGTTCAAGTGTCCCCGTTCAGTGGAGTTTGAGCGAGCGCTGCCACGCGCACCGACCGGCAAACTGTACAAGAAAGAGCTGCGCGATCGTTATTGGCCCGCTTCCGACGCCGCAAAAGCTTGAGAAGCCAGCCTTGTCCGAAACCAATCATGTAGTGATCATCGGCGCCGGACAAGCCGGCGGTGAAACCGCGCAGCGCCTGCGCCAGCGCGGTTTCTCCGGCCATATTACTTTAGTCGGCGACGAATCTCTGCCCCCCTATCAGCGCCCGCCACTTTCCAAGAAATATCTTTCAGGCGAGCTCGAACTCGACCGGCTGTTACTGCGTCCAACAAGTGTCTACCAGCATGAAAAGATCACGCTGCGGACCCGCACGAGCGCCGTGAAAATCGATCGCGCCCGCAAACGCGTTCGGCTCGAGAGCGAGCGCGAACTCAGTTACGATACGCTTGTCTTGGCCACGGGCGCACATCCACGCGGACTTCCATTGCCCAACGCAGATCTGCCTGGCTGCTTCATGCTACGCACGGCAGCCGACATTGACGCCATTCGCCCTGGATTCGTCTCAGGGAAGAAGCTCGTCGTGATCGGCGCCGGCTATATCGGACTTGAAACCGCCGCTGTCGCTCGCAAACTTGGTGTCGATGTCACGGTGATTGAAGCGGCCGCGCGACCGCTCGCGCGCGTGACTAGTCCCCAAGTTGCCAATTTTTTTCTCGATGAGCACGTGAGCCACGGCGTACGCTTCAAGTTTTCCGCGCGGGTGACGCTCCTCCAAGGGGTCGAACGGGTGACGAGCGTGCGGCTGACCGACGGAAGCGAGATAAGCGCGGACATGGTGATCGCCGGCATCGGCGTCACGCCGAGCACATCGCTGGCGCAAGAGTGCGGCCTAGTTGTTGACGACGGAATCATCACTGATCGCTTCTGCAGTACAAACTATCCCTCCAATTTCGCCATCGGCGATTGCGCCCGCCGACCTATGGCGCACTATGGCGGACGGCTGGCTCGCCTGGAAAGCGTGCATAATGCTGTCGAAGGCGCGCGCATCGTCGCCGCTACCATTCTTGGTGAGGACCCGCCCGCCGAAGAAGCGCCTTGGTTTTGGTCAGATCAGTATGACCTGAAGCTACAGATCGCCGGCTTGTTTCAAGGCTATGATCACATAGTCTTGCGGGGTTCATTCGAGGCGCGCGCTTTCGCGATGTTTTACTTCGACGGCCCGAAGCTTGTCGCGGTGGATGCCGTCGGATCCCCAGCCGAATATCTTGGGGCCAAGCTGTTGATCCAATCGCATCGCACCGTGGCGCCTGAGGCGCTGCAGGACGCATCTCGATCCATGAAGGAGATCGTCGCAGCAGCGGCGATGTGAGCGAAGAGCCAAATGCCGAAGATCACATATATTGAGCATAATGGAGCCGAGCACGTCGTTGACGCCGCCGTAGGTCAGAGCGTTATGGAGGCTGCGGTCAAAAACGGCGTGCCCGGCATTGATGCCGATTGCGGGGGAGCTTGCGCGTGCGCCACTTGCCACGTCTATGTTGATCCGTCTTGGACCGGCAAAACCGGTGATCTAGGCGACGCCGAAAAGTCCATGCTCGACTTTGCCAACGAGGTTGAGGTCAATTCACGGCTTTCCTGTCAAATCAAGATCACCGACGAGCTTGACGGATTGGTCGTGCGGCTCCCGCTCAGCCAGCACTAGTTAATCACGCGGCGCAACGTGGGCCGCAGCAAGGACGCATATTTCATCTGTCGACCAGCATCCGACATCAACGCAAGCCCAGAGAAGCGAGATCTCACATGCAGGAAAAAATTGTCTATGACCTGACTGACAGCGTGGCGCTCATTCGACTGAATGACCCGTCGGCGCTGAATGCAACCACGCCCCAGATGGCCGAGGAGTTTATTGATGCTTTAGCACGCGCAGCGCGAGAAGCTCGCGCTGTTCTTATCACTGGCGAAGGCCGTGCGTTTTGTGCAGGCGCAAATCTAGCGACTAGCGGCGCCGACATTAGCGACCCTACTCGAGACGCCGGTCGCTCCCTCGAGAAGATTTACAATCCTCTCGTGCTAGAAATGCGCAATTTGTCGATACCGATCGTTGCTGCGGTTAATGGCCCCGCAGTCGGCGTTGGCTGCGCAATAGCACTATCTGCTGACATCATTGTCGCCGCCGAAAGCGCCTATTTCTATCAGGCGTTCGCGAAAGTGGGCCTTGTGCCCGACGGAGGCTCCTCATTCCTGCTGACGCGAAGCGTGAGCCGCGCGCGCGCAATGGAAATGATGCTCTTAGCGCCGAAAATCGACGCCGCCACAGCGCTCGCCTGGGGACTTATCAATCGCGTGACCCCGGATGCGGACTTGGTCGATACCGCTCTTGCCATCGCAAAGCAGCTGTCATGTGGTCCGAGTTCGCTTGGAATTATCAGACAGCTTGCGTGGATTGCATTGGACTCGACGTACGAACAGACTCTCATCAAGGAACGCTATGCCCAACGTGACGCAAGCCGAAGTGAGGACTTTGCCGAAGGTGTTGTCGCCTTCCGTGAGAAGCGCTCGCCTGCTTTCAGAGGGCGCTAAATTTTCCCGAAAGCTCATCGCACAGACGCCTGATCGTCGCTTCGAAGCGGCCCTACACGATTTACGCCGCTTGGCGGCGATATATTCCGCCGGACCATTCGAGCGTGCATGAGCCATCGAGAACTCCGCAGGGGAGAGCCAAAGCCAGTAACTACAACGCCTGCGACGCGTCCGCTCCTGACTTTCGCCCGCTTCGCTGGGGGTTGGCGATCGGACGGCGACACGACTAAACCGACCGCCAAACGCGCAGAAGGGCGCGCCGAGGGCAGGCACTCCCTCGGCACACAAAATGATCGAGCGCTCAGGCGACCATTGGCTTGAGCGCTTGTTCTTACACACCGATGCCGCCAGCAACCAGCACATTCAGTCACTGCGCTCGCCGCTTCTGACGTTCAAGAATCCGCCCTGCAAAGTCTACAACAACGAGCGCACCCAACCCTGTGATCGTGCCTGGGAAACCCTGTCGGTCGCGCCGCGGCAACGCCGCAGAGACCTGCGGGAGAGTGCCCTTGCCTGCTTCCGCCCCGAAACGACCTCCGGGCGCTCTGACAAACAACTGGACTTCAGCTGCATTCGGAGCGTGCATGGGGTCGGAAACGCCGCGCGTATGTCGCGGTGCAATATGGGGTCAGCGCCAACGCAGAGCATTCCTACAACTGCCTTCTCGCTGCCGTCGCCCCGGATCGCGGGGCTTGCGGTCGTGCCGGCGTATGGCCGTAGGAGAATGCGAGATGGCGAAAGCACAGAAGCGCAAGGCGACGCGGCCGGCACCAAAGAAGGCGAAGCGCAGCACATCCAAGCTGGATCAGATCGTCGGCGCGCTGCGCGCACCCAAAGGCGCAACGATTGCGATGCTCGCCACGCTCACCGGATGGCAGACGCATTCGGTACGCGGCGCCATCGCTGGCGCGCTCAAGAAGCAGCGCGGGCTTCACATCACTTCTAAGAACGTTGGCCAAGAACGTGTCTACCGCATCGGAGGCAAACCATGATGGCGCCCGAAACCGCGCGGAACGCGGCTGAGGCGCTCTGGCTCGGCATGGTTGAACTTGCCGAAACTGTGAATGATCTCGTCGTGGCGCAGCAAGTGAATGGCGGTGCCGCTGATGCTCAGCGCATCGGGGCCTGTGCAAACGATCTTGCAACGCTGGCCAATGCCGCAAGCGTCCTGACTCGATATTCCGGCGCCACGGGATGAACGAGATGGAACAGCAACTCCAAACCGAGATCGACGCCATCAAAGACCTCGATCTCAACTCGCTGCGGCAACGCTGGCGGGAGCGATTCAAACGATCACTGCCTTTGCATCAATCCCGCGATCTGTTGATGCGCGCCTACGCATTTGAACTTCAAGCCCGCAACTGGGGCGATCTGGGCAACGACAAGCGCCGCCGGCTCGCCGACCTCGCCACGCGTTTCACCGCGAACAGCGCGCATGAGCCGGCGCCACTGGAGAGCCGGAAGCCAGGCACGGTGCTGGTCCGGGATTGGAACGGTCGGCGCTATGCGGTCACCGTGGCGGAGAACGGCTTTCTGCTCGATGGCCAAATCTATACTAACCTCTCGGCTGTGGCGTTCGCCATCACCGGGACGAAGTGGAGTGGTCCCCGCTTCTTTCGCGAAACGCGAAAGGCCGCAACACCATGAACGCCAAACGCCGCTGCGCCATCTACACGCGGACATCCACCGAGGAAGGCCTTTCCCAGGATTTCAACTCATTGCACGCGCAGGCCGAAGCGTGCGCCGCTTATATCCGCTCGCAAGCCGGCGAAGGTTGGCAGCCGATCAAAGCAATTTATGAAGACGGCGGCTATTCCGGCGGGTCCATGGAGCGCCCTGCCCTTGCGCGCCTGATGACCGACATCCAGGCCAAGCGTGTTGACGTGATCGTCGTTTATAAAGTCGATCGCCTTACCCGATCTTTGGCGGATTTCGCCAAAATGGTCGAGATCATGGACGCAGCCCAGGTGTCATTCGTATCGGTCACACAGGCGTTCAATACGACAACGTCAATGGGACGCCTGACGCTCAACGTGCTGCTCTCGTTTGCCCAATTCGAGCGCGAGGTCACTGGCGAGCGCATCCGGGATAAGTTCGCCGCGTCAAAAGCAAAAGGCATCTGGATGGGCGGTGTGCCGCCGCTCGGTTACGACATCAAAGATCGCGCGCTGATCGTCAATGAGGGCGAAGCTGAGACGGTCCGCTTCATCTTCAAACGTTTTCTCGACACCGGGTCGGTACACGCGCTCAAGGCCGATCTTGATCAGAGAGGACTTAAATCAAAAACATGGACGACAGCGCACGGCGTACAGCGCGGGGGTTTCGCGTTCTCACGCGGCGCGCTCTATGATCTGTTGGGCAACGTGACCTATCGCGGAGAAGTGGCGCACAAGGGCAATATCTATGCTGGTCAGCACGATCGCATTGTTGACAATGCGCTTTGGGATGAAGTCCAGACGTTGCGAGGTCGCAACGCAAAGCAGCCTCGCCGGCTTGCTTCGGGCGCGATGCTGATCGGCAAGTTGTTTGACGATCGCGGCAACATGATGAGCCCCACGAGTGCACACAAGGGAACGATGCGATATCGCTATTACGTTTCGACCGCCCTCACCCGCGGCCGACCCAACGATGCTGGCAGTGTGCGCCGCGTTCCTATGGCGGCGATCGAAGCAATTGTCATCGCAGAGGTTTCACCAATACTCGCGCCGGGATGGTTTGCCGATCAACCGCTCACATCGCGCGTGCTGGAAGCGCTTCAGAGAGTCGTGATTTCCGAACGCGAATTGGCGCTCGAACTCCACGCGGGCGCGCTGGAAACGGATGCGATGCCCCAGGGCGAGCGGTCCGAGGAGCGTGTGATCGTGACCCGTCCGATTTCCTTTGCGAAACCACGGAATTCCACCACGCTCATTCCTGCCGGCGGGGCCCGCGATGGCGCCAAAACGGACCGAGCGCTCATTCGGGGCCTGGCTCGTGCGCATGCCTGGACAAGAAAACTCGAAGCAGGAACCATCCGCTCCGTAGCTGCACTGGCCAAGCAAGAGAAGCTTTGCCCCATCTACACCCGGAGCATTCTGCCTTTAGCCTTCTTGGCTCCAGACTTGACTGAGCAGATCCTGGAAGGCCGGCAGCCGCGAACGCTGACGCTCACGGCGCTTCTTGCAGAGCCCCTGCCGCTCGACTGGTCTGGCCAACGCGCTCGGTTCGCATCCTTCGGCTGACATAGCAACGCATTGGAGACTGCTCGGTGAGGATCTCATGTCCGCCACTGCAAACTCGTCTCCGAACCGCTCTCCGTAGAATCTTAGGTTTTTGATTTGGGCTTGGAGATTGCTGCGGTTCAAGCCACAGCGCGCTCGGCGTTTGACCGCGCGCTGAAGTCTCCGCCCTAAGATCGCCGCGCTAACAGCGCGACAATACGCAGTTTTTTCGATCAGCCCGCTGACGCAGTTCGCGAGACGGAAGGAGTGGTGGACCCGAGGGGGATCGAACCCCTGACCTCCGCATTGCGAACGCGGCGCTCTCCCAGCTGAGCTACGGGCCCTCGGACCGCCAAAACGGGCGGCCGAATTTGGGAACGCGGGGTATGGCGCCGGGGCCAAACGCCGT
>CAYMSE010000261.1:0-4059 GCA_964392935.1 uncultured Oleiharenicola sp. | reverse complement strand
TACGAGGCGCGCGGCCAGTACCAGTTCATCACCCGCGCGCTGGTCGACCACGGGGCCGGCCGCCTCCAGCAGGAATTCGAGCAGCTCAAGCAGCGGCTCGCGGCCGAGGGACTGTTTGCGCCGGAGCGGAAACGCCCGCTGCCGCTCCGCCCGCGCACGATCGGCTTCATCACGTCGACCACCGGCGCCGCGGTGCAGGACTTCATTCGCATCCTGGCGCGCCGGGCCTGGACCGGCCGGCTGGTCGTCCTGCCCGCGCGCGTGCAGGGCGAGGGCGCCGCGGCCGAGATGATCGCGCGGCTGGACTGGGCGGGGCGTGCGAAACTCTTCGACGCGCTGGTGATCGGGCGCGGCGGCGGCAGCCTCGAGGACCTGTGGGCCTTCAACGAGGAGCCGCTCGTGCGCGCCGTGGCGGCGTGCCCCGTGCCGGTGATCTCCGCGGTCGGCCACGAGATCGATTTCACGCTCTGCGACTTCGCGGCCGACGTGCGCGCCGAGACGCCGAGCGCGGCCGCCGAGCTGATCTCGAGCAACTACCTCGCCGCGTTGGAGCGCATCGCGCGGGCGGGGGCCGCGCTCGAGGATCGGATCGGACGCACCGTCGGCGAGGCGGGCGAGCGCCTCGACCACGCGCGCAGCCGGCTGCGGCTGCTCTCGCCCGTGGCGCTGGTCGAGCAGAGCCACCTGCGGCTCGACGACCTGCGCAACCGCCTGGCGTCGGCGCTGCGCGCCTCGACCCAGTTCCGCCGCGAGGCGCTGCGCGGCGCGCGCGCCCGGCTGGCCGCGGCCGCGCCGGACAAGCGCGTGCAGGTCGAGTCCCACCGCCTGCTCGCGGTGTGGAAACGCCTGGAATCCGCGAGCCCGCAGTCGGTGCTGAAGCGCGGCTACGCCATCGTGCGCGACGCGCAGGGCCGGCCGGTGCCGCGCGCCCGGGGCGTGAAGGCGGGGCAGCCGCTGGTGACGGAATTCCACGACGGCCGGGTGCGGGTGCGGGCGGAATAAACCCGCCGCGCGGGGCTCTCACCTGCGCCGGTTGCGAAATGAGTTCCGACCGCCAATTATTCCTCCCATGCGATCCCGGTTTGTCCTGCCGCTCCTGGCTGCCTTCGCAGCCGGGCTCACCTTCCTCCACGCCTCCCCCACCATGAGCTCGAAATCCACCGCGCCCGCCTCCGATGCCGCCTATTGTCCGCCCGGCGACAGCAAGTCCGCCTGCGGCCTGCCGTCGCGGGTCGTGATCGACATGAGCAAGGCGCAGGTGAAGCGCACCGATGCCGAGTGGCGGGCGCGGCTCACGCCCGAGCAGTACCGCGTCGCGCGGCAGCAGGGCACCGAGTACCCGTTCCGCAACGAATACTGGGACAACCACGCCGACGGCGTCTATTTCTGCGTCGGCTGCGACACGCCGCTGTTCGACTCGCGGCACAAGTTCGACTCGGGCACCGGCTGGCCGAGTTACTGGCAGCCGCTGGAGAAGGCGTTCATCGGCGAGGAGCGCGACAGCAGCTGGGGCATGCTGCGCGTCGAGGTGCACTGCGCCGTCTGCGGCAGCCACCTGGGCCACGTGTTCGAGGACGGACCCGATCCGACCGGCCTGCGCTACTGCATCAATTCCGCCTCGTTGAAATTCATGCCGCGCGCCGACTACGACAAGTGGGCCGCCACGCACAGCCCGGCGGCCAAGTGAGGCGCCACGGAAGAACATTCAACATTCAACGTTCAACTTCCAAGGCCCGGCAACCTGCTGGCGCCAATGGGTGTTCAACGTTGGATGTTGGACGTTGAACGTTCCGCGCACGCCGCGCGCGGTCAGGGGTAGAGCCAGTATTTCTTGACGCTTTGCTGGTAGAGCGCGGCGCGCTCGGTCCAGTTCTTGACGAACGCGGCCACGTCCACGCGGCTGCCCTCCTTGCGCAGGGCATCGTACCAGGCGGTCGAGCCGACATGGATCTGGAAGGTGCGCTGCTCCGTGCCGGTGAGCGCGGCGTAGATGTTCAGGCGTTCCCACTTCAGCGCCTGCTTCTGCATGTAGAAGCAGAATTCGGTGGGATTCCATTTCTCCCAGTCGCTGATCTCGACGTACACGCCGGCCGCCGGCTTGCCGTCGGCGGTCCGGCCCTCGCGCTTGGCGAGGCGGATGCCGGGAACCTTGTACGCCTCCATCGCGGCGATGATCTCCTCGGGCTTCTTCTTCGGGTAGCCGATGGAGCGGAAGGGGTAGTCCTTGCCGATGCCGGAGAACCACGCGTTGTTCTGCCAGCCCAGGCCAAGCATCGAATAGCCGAGCGCGGCGTCGTAGGTCTGGATCATCGGCGAGGTGGGCACCCACTTCAGGCCGGTGTCGGGCCAGCGCATGGAGCGCGTCCAGCCGCGCATCATGATGACGGTGAGCTTGCCCTTGGCGCGGACCTTCTCGGAGACGGCGAGGACGCGCGGGGCGGCCTTGGCCATGGTGGCGAGCTCGCCGATGGTGAGGCCGTGGACGTAGGGCACGCGGAAAGCGCCGACGTCGCTCATCCATTCCGGGTCGAGCGGCGGACCGCCGACCTTGAGGCCGCCGAGCGGATTCGGCCGGTCGAGCACGATGGCCTCCACGCCGTTCTCGAAGCAGGCTTCGAGCGCGTAGCGCATCCAGCTCGTGAACGTGTAGGTGCGGGCGCCGACGTCCTGCAGGTCGATGACCAGCGCGTCGATGCCCTTGAGCTGCTCCTTCGTGGGCTTCTTGTGCCTGCCGTAGATCGAGTAGACCGGGAGCCCGGTCGGCTGGTGGATGGAATCCTCGAAGTTGGTCGCGGCCTTGATCTTCCCGTCGAGGCCGTGCTCGGGCGCGAAGAGGGCGACGAGCTTCGACTGCGGGGCGCGGCGCAGGACGTCGATGGTGCTCTCGCCGCGGCGGTTCACGCCGGCGGCATGCGTGAGCAGGCCGAGCTTCTTGCCGGCGATCGCCTTGAAGCCGTCGGCCTCGAGCACATCGATGCCGAGCATGACCGGCGGCAGCACCTCCGGCGGGGGCGCGGGCGGCGGCGCCACCGGCGGGGCGGGCTTGGGCGCGGGCTTCGGTTTCGGTTCGCTGGTGCATCCGGCCAGCAACGCCAGGGCGGCGGCAAAGGCGGCTCCGATAAGGGTCAGCGCAGGCGACCGAAGGGTCATCGCCGGTGTTTGTGAAAACGCCCGCACCGCTTGGCGAGGAGAAACGCGGCGCCGCCGGCCGGTATGCCCCTCGCGTGTCCCGCCACGCGTCCGCCTTCACCCCTCTCCACCTCTCTCCACCGCCCTCCCGCCGCCCTCCCGCCGTTCTCCCGCCCGGCAACCGGCCTCCGCCTCCGCGCGACCTCCCGCCAGCCCTTGTTCGTATTGCGAACTTCAACGATGTCGCCGGGCTGGAACCGTTCCATGCGCGACGTTGCCGGCCGGCGAAGCGCGCCGGGGGGGACAGGCCGCGGCCCGCCGCCGCTGTTGTTCGTATTACGAACAACAGCGGAAGGTCGGGCGGGGTGGGGACGAATTTCGTGGGGATGAGATTTCATGGGAATGGGATTTCGTGGGGATGGGATTTAGCAGGGACGGGATTTAGCGGGGACGGGTCTTGGCGGGGATGGGCTTGGGCGTGGTAGAGCGATCGGGCGGAGGGGAGGCGAGGGGCAGGTTGAGCGCGCGGGCGGGGATCGGCGGGGCGCGAGGGGCGGCCGTCGCGCCCCGGGGCGGGCGGGCACCGGGCTCCTGCGGCCTCGACGCGCGGGTCACAGCACGCGGGCGATCGTCTCGTGGAGCAGCTCCGCGGTGCGGGGCAGCGCAGCGGCGAGCGGCAGGCCGGGCGGCGTGATGGCGTGGAGGTCGGGCGCGTCGACGCCGACGCTGCCGGCGAACACGTGCGCGGCCTTGCCGAGGCGGCGCGCCTCGCGCACGAGGGAGCCGGGTCCCTTGCCGCCGAGCGAGGTCGCGTCGAAGCGACCCTCGCCGGTGAGGACAAGGTCCGCGGCGGCCAGGCGCGCGGGCAGGTCCAGCCACGCCGACACGAGGTCGAAGCCCGGCACGAGTCGCGCGCCGTACGCAACCATC
>CAYMSE010000260.1:0-7629 GCA_964392935.1 uncultured Oleiharenicola sp. | reverse complement strand
CGGCTGGGCTGCCCGTCGCCGCGGTTGCCGAGCGGCGAGGTCCGCAGCAGGATCTCGCGCGTCAGCAGCGCGGGCACGAAGCCCTGCGCGAAATGCCCGAGCTTGTCGTAGTTGTTGCGCGTCCACCCGAACCAGCCCATCGCCCAGTCGCCGAGCGGCACCCGCGCGTAGGTGTAGTGCCCGCCGAAGATCAGCACCACGCTGTGCAGCCAGAGCAGCACCAGGAGGAGCGACGACAGGGGAAACCGCCGCCGCACCGCCCACGCCAGGGGCAGGCCGACCAGGATCGGCGCCACCTCGAGGAACCACGTCAAGCGGTCGTGCGGCGCGAGGCCCGACCAGACCAGCACCGGCGCCAGCAACAACGTGAACCACTCCAGCCGCCGGTCCTTCAAGATTCCCTCCGGTCGAGGGCCCCGAGCACGAGTTCGCGGACGGCGGGTTCGAGCTGGGCAGCGCGCGCCGCAAAGTCCACCCGGAGCTCCTCCCATGGCACCGCGCCATCCGGCACCAGGATGGGCGTCAGGTTCTTGTCGGGCCGCGTGTCCCCCGTGTCCACCCGCGCATGCGTGAAGCCGCGCTGCCGCCGCCAGGTCAGCGCCCGCTCATGGCGGTCGGCCCCCGGGTAGCAGAGCTGGAAGCCCTCCGGCGCCCCCCCGGCTTGGTACCAGACGATCAATTCCATGCGCTCGTCCTGGAACCAACGGCGCTGCGTCTCCGCTCCCCGCTCCTGCATCACGCCGTGAAACTCCTCCAGCATGCCGCCACCTTGTCGCCGCGCCGGGTCAGCGCAAGCCGGAGATGAACTCCACCGCCTGCCGCACGACCTCGGGCGTCGACAGGAGGCGCACATGGCCGCGGCCCGGGCACGGCACCAGCCGGGCGCCGCGCCACGCCGCGACAAACCACGCGGTGCCGGCGAAGCTGGCCTCCGCGTCATCGGGGTCGTGGAAGGCGAGCAGCGGACACGGCGCGGCCGCCGCGACAAAGGCCATGTCGGCCCGCTCGAGCGTGAGTCCGGTGCGGCGTTCGACGGCGGCATGGAACACCGCGGCCGCCTCGGGCCCGATGCCGAGCCGCCGCTCCATGCGCTCGATGCGTTCCCGCTGGCTCACGGGCGGCGCCAGGAAGACGAGGCCGCGCGGGCTGACGCCTCCGAGGGCCGCCGTCGCCGCCGCGGCGGCGCCCATCGAGTGGGCCACCAGGCCGTGGAACCGCCCGACCTGCGGCTCCAGCTCCACCACGATCCGGCCGACCAGGGGCGCACTGCATTCGTCACCCGGCGATTCGCCGTGCCCCGGCGCGTCAAAGGTCAGCACGCGGAAACCCGCGGCCACGAGCGGAGCCGCAAAGGCACCGAGCTGCGCGCCATGACCCTCCCAGCCGTGGAGCAGGCCGACCAGCGGGCGCCCCGGTTCGCCCCAGATCCAGCCCGCCAGCTCGCCGGCACGGGTCGGAAAGCGCACGGCGGACGCCGCCGCCAGATACGACCGTTCGCGCGGCACTTTCCGCCCGAGGCGTTGCGGATGCAGGTAGATCGAGGCGGCCAGCTCGCCGAGCACGGTGGCGTCGTGCGGCGGAGGCGGCACCGGCACGCCGCGGCGTGCCGCGGCAGCGAGCAACTGTTCCGACATGCCCGGAGCAAGGCGCCTGCCTTCCGCGCTGTCGAGTCCGACAATCCGCGCTTTGACATCATCCGCCCGGAATACCACCGTGCCGGCAGCATGGACCAATTGCACGCCTACTGGCGCATGGAGTACATCGAGGCCCCCCGCCCCGCCGACGGCGGCAATCTCTTCACGGCACTCCCCGCCCTCGGCGACGACGCCCGGGCCCTCATCGTCCATCGCAGCCCGTTGAGCTACCTGATGCTCAACCGCTTTCCCTACAACCCCGGCCACCTGCTGGCCGTGCCCTTCCGCAACGCCACCGACCTCACCGAGCTCACCGCCGCCGAGCGGGCGGACCTGATGGACGAGGTCATCCTCGCCAAGGACCTGCTCAAGGCCGCCGTCAACCCGAACGCCTTCAACATCGGCTTCAACCTCGGCGCCGCCGCCGGCGGGAGCATTCCCCACCTGCACGGTCACATCGTGCCGCGCTGGAACGGCGACACCAACTTCATGCCGGTCATCGGCAAGACCCGCGTCCTCCCGCAGTCCCTCGAGGCGATGTACGCGCGGCTCCGCGAGGTGCTGCCAGCCGTCCTGCCCCGCGCCTGAACCTCCGCCCGGCCTCCCCCGCTTCCCGCTTCGTTCCGCCTTCGTACGCCTCCGCTCCTCCGTGCCCGCCAGCAAAACGCTCACCTACCCGAACGCCCGCCACCTCAGCCAGCTCTACTGCAGCGCCGAGGGCAATCTCGCCCAGGTGGAGAAGTCCCTCGGCGTCACCTTGGTGACACGCGATGATTGGCTGAAAATCGAGGGCCCCGCGGCGGCCGTCGCCCGGACCGAGGAATTCTTCACGCTGCTCAACACCGGCCGCACCCAGGGCCTCGCGTACCGGAGCCCGGACTTCCTCCGCCTGCTGGACCTTTTCGCGCGCGACGAGGGCGCGGGTTTGCGCGCGCTCATCAACGAGCCGGTCGTGATTGCCACGCGCCGCAAGAGCATCGTGCCGAAGACACTCGGCCAGAAACTCTACCTCCAGGCGATCCAGCGGAATCCGGTCGTGTTCGGCATCGGCCCGGCCGGCACCGGCAAGACCTACCTCGCGATGGCCGCCGCCATCTCCGCGCTGCTGAAGCACCAAGTGCAGCGGATCGTGCTGACACGCCCGGCCGTCGAGGCCGGCGAGGCGCTGGGTTTCCTGCCCGGCGACCTGCGGGAGAAGATCCTCCCCTACCTGCGTCCGCTCTACGACGCCCTCCACGACATGCTCGACCCGGAGGATGTCGCGACGCTGTCCGAGAAGGGTGTGATCGAGATCGCCCCGCTCGCCTACATGCGCGGCCGCACGCTGGCCAACGCCTACGTGATCCTCGATGAGGCGCAGAACACGACGCCGGAGCAGATGATGATGTTCCTGACCCGCCTCGGCGACGAGTCGCGCATGATCGTCACCGGCGACATCACGCAGATCGACCTGCCGCGGGCCAAGCCCTCGGGCCTCGTGCAGGCGCCGCGCATCCTGCGGAACATCCCGGGCATCGAGTTCCACCATTTCTCCGCGAGCGACGTCGTGCGGCATCCCCTCGTGCAGAAGATCATCGACGCCTACGAGCAGGCCAAGGCGGCCGAGCCGATCGGGCCGAACGCGCCGTGAGCCGCACCGTGGCCATCCGCAACGCGCACCCGCGGCTGAGGATCGACCGCCGCCGCCTGACCGCCGCCGTTGCGGTCCTCGACGCCCACGCCGGGAAATTCCGTGGCGGCTGCCCGGCCGGCGAACTGTCGCTCGTCTTCCTCACCGACCCGGCGCTGGCCCGGGTCCACGCGGACTTCATGGCCGACCCGACGGCGACGGACGTGATCACGTTCGCGGGCGACCCCGCGGCGGGCCTGGCGGGGGAGATCTGCATCTCCGCCGACACAGCGGCCGCCTACGCGCGCGCGCACCGGCGGGATTTCGCCGCCGAACTTACACTCTACGTCGTCCACGGCTGGCTGCATCTCGCCGGCTATGACGATCTTCAGCCGGCCAAGAAACGGCGGATGCGCGCCGCCGAGGCCCGGGCGATGGAACTGTTGTCCTCACACGCGGCCATCCCTGCGTTCCGGTTGCGCTGAAATGCCTTTGCGTCCGCCCGGGTTTGCGTGAGCCTGTCGCCGTCCATGGCCGAGACCCGCTTCACCTCCCTCCGCAACGCCTTCCTCACCGGATTGCTGCTCGTCGCGCCGCTCGTGGTGACGATCTGGGCCGTCCGCATCGTCATCAGCACGGTGGGCGGCTCGATCACGCCGCTGTTCGCGCCCTACCTGCCGGACACCCTCAGCCACCTGCCCGCGCTTTTCTGGGACGTGGTCACGACCGTCATCGCCCTCTCCCTCATCACCCTGCTCGGCTACGTGTCGCGGTTGTTCCTCGGGCGGCTCGTCGGCGCCGCGGCGGAGCGGTTCATCCAGAACATCCCGGGCATCGGCGGCTTCTACAACAGCGTCAAACAATTCATCGAGACCTTCGGCGCCAAGGACCGCACGCAGTTCAGCAAGGTCGTGCTCGTCCAATTTCCGCGCCCGGGCGCCTACACGCTCGGTTTCGTGACCAACACCAGCGAGGGCGAACCACATTCCCACCTCAGCCGCGGGCACTGGGCGGTGTTCGTCCCCACCTGCCCGAGCCCGGTCAACGGCTTCTTCATGTACCTTCCGCGCACGGAAGTCATCGAGCTCGAGATGTCCGTCGGCGATGGCATGAAGACCGTGATTTCGTGCGGCGCCGTGCTGCCCGAATGGCAGGACGTGCCGAGCGCCAAGGCCGCGCTCAAGTCGCGCTGACCGAAGCGGGCCGGGGCAAATGGAGGCCTCAGCGCCCGCTGAGCCTCGGCCCGACAAGAGCCGGGCCCTCCGCTTCGCCGCCATTTCCCACGCGGGCTTGCCTCGCCGTCGCGCCGCAGGGAGCGTAGGCGCGTGCCCGGCCAGCAGCTCCAGACCGTCGCCTTCATCCTCGCCCGCCAGCCTTCCGGCGCCGACGCGTTCGAGCAGCTGACTGCGTTCTCCGCCGAGCACGGGCTCCTGGCGCTGCTCCGCCGCACCAAGGCCGGCAAGCACGCCGCCTCGCCGCTGGACCTGTTCGACGAGACCGAGCTCTGGCTCGAGTCGTCGAGCCAGGGCCGCACGTGGTTCGTCGAGGAGCACCGCTTCGTCCAGCGCCACGCCGGGATCGGCCGCTCCTACGAGGCCTTGCAGGCCGCCGCCAAACTCGGCCGGTTGCTCTCCCGCAACCCCGTGCCCGACGAGTCCCGTCCCGCCGTGGCCGAACTCCTGCGTTCCGCGTTCACCGCCCTGGCGGCCGGCGGTCGCCCGGACGTGGTCTGGGTGAAATCGCTCTACTGCCTGCTGCGCGACGAAGGCTACCCGGTGAAGCAACACTGGTGGCCCGGTTTGGCCGAGCCGGATCGCGACGCCGCCACGCAGGTCCTGAATCAACCGCTCGCCGCCCAGACCGCCACGCCCACGGCCGTCGCCCGCGTCGCCCGCCGCCTGGAAGACTGGGTCGCCGCCGAAACCGAGATCCGCCTCTAGGCTCCGTTTCCTGGTGGGCGGAGTGCCCGCCGTGCGTACCGCAGGCCTCGGTTCGCACTTCCCATCCGCGCGTTCCGCGTGTTCCGTGGGCCGCGCTGCATGCAATTCTCCCTCGCAGAACGAACCGTTGAGCTGAGCGTCGGCGAATTCGCCGGCTTCAGCCTCGGGCCCCAGGAGGGCAGCAGCGGGCCGCAGGGACTGTGGCGCGCCCAACTCGGGCAATACTGGCACCAGGAACTGCAGAAGCGCACGCTGGCGGAGGACGCCTCCGCCGTCTTCGAGGTGCCGATCACCGGTCGCGTCACCCACCGCGGCTGGACCTTCGCCCTCACCGGCCGGATCGACCAGCAGGTCGGGTCGCTGCTCCGCGAGATCAAGACCGTCATGCAGCCGCTGCCCGACGAGGAGGCGGCCCTCCGCGCCGATTATCCCAGCTATTTCCTCCAACTCGCCGCCTACGTGGTCCTGCTGCGCTCGGGCGCGCCCGCCGCCCAGCCGCCGGCACGCGACCGCTCCACCCTCAAGGCCGAGCTCGTCTTCGTCGAGACCGGCGCGGGGCTCTCCCAGACGGTGGCGCTCACGCCGTTCGACGAGGCGCTGGTTTTCCATCAGCTCGACGCGATCGTTGAGTTTCTCAACCTGCAGCAGCGCGCCGCCGCGCGCCGTCGTGCGCTGGCGTTTCAGCCGCCCTTTCCCGCGCTCCGTGCCGGGCAGGAGACCATCCAGGCGGACCTGGCGGCCGCCTTCAGCGGCGTCGAACGTCGAACGTCGAACGTCGAAGGAGCGGATGCCGGGCGCTCGGCCTTCGGCCCTCGACCTTCGACTGTCCTGTTGTTCGAGGCCCCCACCGGCTACGGCAAGACCGGCTGCGTGCTCGAGCACGCCCTCGGCCGCCTCAAGGCCGGCGCATTCTCCCGGCTCGTCTGGCTCACGGGCAAATCCACCGGACAACTCCAAGTGATGCACACGCTCGCGCAAATGACCGCCGCGGAAGTTTGTCATCCATTAGATGACAAACGTTCCGGGAACGGATTGCCGGCCTGGCAGGTGCGGAACAAGGCCGAGCACTGCGTGAACCACACATTCCATTGCGTGCGCGACGGGTGCGACTATCTGCGCGACTGCGCGGAACGCTGGCCGGGCAGCGGTCTCTCGCGGTTCTACGTGAACGAAGGCGAGCGCCACGATCTCGAAACGCTGCGCGCCGCGGGACGCTCCGCGCAGATCTGTCCGTACGAGATCACCCGCGCCGCGCTGCCCTTCAACGACGTCTGGATCGGCGACTACAACTACGTCTTCGCGCCCGACAACCGCGGCCTGTTCTTCGAGCGGCCCGGTTTCGTCCCGGGCGAGACGCTCCTGGTCATCGATGAGGCGCACAACCTGCCGGCCCGCGTCGCCGGCGCGCACTCGCGCTCCGCGCAGGACGGCGCCGCGCGGCTGCTGCTGGCCGAGCTCGATCACCTGCAGGCGCCGTCGGCGCTGCTCCTGGCCGTCGAGCGGTGGACGCGACTGCTCGCCTCGCTGTCTCCGGCCGACTCGCTCGACCCCCTGGTCGAGGCCGAAGTGCGCGAACTCGTGGCGCAGCTCGCCGAGTTGGTGACCACAACCCCGCTGGACTACGTCGCGCTCGGGCCGCAACACAGCGGCGTGCTCTGGGACTTCACGGCGCTCGAGGGATTCCTCGAGAACGACGCGTTGACCAAGCTGCTTTGGGTCTCGCGCGCCGGCCAGCTGGAGTTCACCTGCCTCGACGCCGCGCCCGTCATCGGCGAGACGTTGCGCCAGTTCGGCGGCGCGATCCTCATGTCCGCCACCCTGCAGCCCTTCGCCGAGCTTGCCGCAAGCTGCGGGCTGGAGCCGCCGGCCGCCGCCGCGGGCTGCGCCACACTCACCGCCCCCACGCCGTGGCGTGCAGGCGCCTACGACGTCGCGGTGGACCTGCGGGTGGACACGTCGTTCCGCCAGCGGGCGCAACATCATTCCACCACCGCCGCCACGATCGTATCCCTCCATCAGGCCTCCGCCTCTCAACGCTCAACCCCCAACGTTCAACCTCGTGTCTCCGGCACCATCGCGGTCTTCTTTCCGTCCTACGCCTACGCCGAGACCGTTCTGAAGACGCTCGACGACTACGGCGCGGGGTTGCGCGTGGCGCTGCAGCCGAAGTTGTCCGACCTGGCCGCCCAGACCGCGTGGGTCGAGGAGAACCTCGTGTTCAGCGACGTGCTGTTCCTCGTGCTCGGCAGCAGCTTTGCCGAGGGCATCGACCTGCTGGGCGGACGGGTGACGCACGCGATGGTCGTCGGCCCGGCGCTGCCCGAGGTCAACGCCGTGCAAAAGGCGAAGTCCGATGCGCTATCCGCACTCGGCCGCGAGGCTGCGTTCCGCCGCGTGTACCAGATTCCGGGACTGCAGAAGGTGAACCAGGCCCTCGGCCGCCTCG
>CAYMSE010000259.1:0-13515 GCA_964392935.1 uncultured Oleiharenicola sp. | reverse complement strand
CTTACGACTGGCTCAAAGACATCGATGACCACTACGACGTGGTGGCCATCGGCAGCGGCCTTGGCGGCCTGACCGGCGCCAACGTGCTCGCCAAATGCGGGCACAAGGTCCTGTTGCTCGAGCACCACTACCAGCTCGGCGGCCTGGCGACGTGGTTCACCCGGAAGGGCGGGCACATCTTCGACATTTCGCTCCACGGCTTTCCCATCGGCATGATCAAGTCGGTGCGGAAGTACTGGAGCCAGGACATCGCGGATTCGATCGTCCAGCTGAAGGGCGTGCGCTTCATCAATCCGCAGTTCCAGATCGACACGACCTTCGACCGGGAGGATTTCACGCGCCAGCTGGTCGAGAAGTTCCGGGTGCCGGCGGAGACGGTGGAGCGCTTCTTCACCGACCTCCGGGCGATGAACTTCTACGACAACAACCCGGAGACGACCGGCCAGATGTTCGAGCGCTACTTCCCGGGCCGCGACGACGTGCAGCGCCTGCTGATGGAGCCGATCGCCTACGCCAACGGCTCCACGCTCGACGACCCCGCGATCACGTTCGGCATCGTGTTCTCGAATTTCATGAGCAAGGGCGTCTACACCTTCCGGGGCGGCACGGACGTGCTGGTGAAGAAGATGGCCGGGGAGCTGAAGAAGAACGGCGTCGAGTTGCGCAAGCACGTGCTGGTCGAGAAGGTCCTCACGGCGGAACGCGCCGGCCGCCGCCACGTGACCGGCATCGTGGCCAACGGCCGCACCATCCGGTGCGACGCGGTGCTGTCGAATTCCAACATCAAGAACACGGTGCTGCGCCTCGCCGGCGAGGAGAGCTTCGCGCCCGAATTCGTGGCGCAGACGAAGGCCGTCCGCGTCAACAGCAGCTCCTGCCAGGTATACCTCGGGATCAAGAAAGGGGAAAGCCTGCCGCACATCGGCGACCTGGTGTTCACCTCCGACGAGCCGCATTTCTCGAGCGAGAAACTCGTCGACCTGCGGACCACCAGCCGGACCTTCTCGATGTACTATCCCGACACCCGGCCCGGCTCGGACCGCTACACGGTCGTGGTTTCGATCAACGCGCGGTACGAGGATTGGCAGGCCCTGGACGACGAGCAGTACGCGCGCGAAAAGCAGCGGCTGATCGACGAGTCGATCGCGTCGCTGGAGCGGTTCATTCCCGACGTGCGCGCCAAGATCGACTGGGCGGAGGCCGCCACCCCGCGCACGATCGAGTACTATACGCGCCACTGGCACGGCACGTCCTTCGGCACCAAGTTCGAGGGCCTGAAGGTTTCGATGGATTTGCCGAACCAGCTGCCCGGGCTCTACCACGCCGGCTCGGTCGGCATCATCATGTCGGGCTGGCTGGGCACGATCAATTACGGCGTGATCGTCGCAAACCAGGTCGACAAATTCATCACGGCGCGGAAACGTGCCGCGGTACCCGCCTGAACCCGCTGTGACCGAAGTCGAGAAACTCATCCCGCACCGCCCCCCGTTCCTCTTCGTGGACGAGATCGTCGCGCACGAGGGCGAAACCCTGACCGCCCGCCGCACCTGGCGCGCCGAGGAGAGCTTCTACCAGGGCCATTACCCGGGCGCCCCCATCACGCCCGGCGTGCTCCTTTGCGAGGCGGTGTTCCAGACCGGGGCCCTGCTCATGGCGCGACTGTTCGCGGGGCAGGGGAGCGGAGGTGTCCCGTTGCTCGCCAGGGTCGGCGACGTGCGCTTTCGGAACCCGGTCTATCCCGGCGAGACCACGCTCATCGAGGTGAAGCGGAAGGAGACGCTCGGCGGATTCCACATGATGACCGGTTCAATCAAGAGCGGCGACAAGCGCGTGCTCACCGTGGAATTCTCGGTCGCGTGGAAGGTCCCCGAAGGCCAGGTGAGGACCGCATGAGCGATTTCCTCCAATTCGCCGGCAAGACCTTCCTGGTGCAGGGCGTCGCCAACCGAAAGAGCGTCGCCTGGTTCGTGGCCCGCACGCTGGAAGAGCAGGGCGCCCGCGTCGTCTACGCCGTGCGCTCCGAGGCCCGCAGGAAGTCCCTCGAGGCCCAGTTGGCCGGCAAACCCGTGTTCGTCTGCGATGCGGAGCAGGCCGGCGCCTGCGAAACCCTGGCCCGCGAGGTCGCCGCCGCCGGCCTCGCCCCGCTGCACGGCCTGGTGCACTCGATCGCGTTCGCGAACTACCGCGAGGGGTTCAAGACGTTCTCCGAGACGAAGCGCGCGGATTTCCTGCAGGCGACGGCGATCTCGGCCTTCTCGCTCGTCGAACTCGCCCAGGCCTTTAAGCCGCACCTCGCCGCGAATGCGTCCGTGGTGACCATCGGCATCTCGTCGCTGCTGGTGACGCCGGACAACTACGGCTACATGGGCCCCATCAAGGCGGCGCTCGAATCCTGCGCGCGCTTCCTGGCGAAGTCGTTCGGCGCCGCGGGGACGGAGGTGCGGTTCAACGTCGTGGGCTCCGGCCCGCTCAAGACCAGCGCGTCGGCGGGAATCCCGGGCTATCTCGAGAGCTACCTCTACGCGGAGAAACTGACGTTCCGGAAACGCAACCTCGACACCCAGGAAGTTGCCAACGTCGCGGCTTTCCTCCTCAGCGGGCGCAGCAGCGGCATCAACGGATCCACGGTCGTCGTCGACGCCGGACTCGGCAGCAACTACTTCGACAAGGAGATCATCCGGCTGGCCATGCGGCCGGAGACGTCCGGCGCCAGAACCCCAACGCCCCAATGACCGCAGGCGGCACCGGTCCGGGTTTCGACCATCGGCGACGGAGGATGCGCGGATGAAATTCACCCACGCCTGCATCGAGTCGATCGCCGTGGCGCTGCCCGAGGAGTGCTGGACCTCGGCAGGCATCGAGGCGCAGTTGCGTCCGCTCTACGCACGGCTGAAACTGCCGGAAGGCCGGCTCGAGCTCATGACGGGCATCAAGGAGCGCCGGATGTGGCCGGCCGGCACGCGTCCGTCGGACGCCAGCGCCGCCGCCGGACGCAACGTGCTGGCGAAATCCGCCCTGCACGCCGCCCAGGTGGAGGTGTTGATCCACTCCGCGGTCTGCCGCGACATGCTCGAGCCGGCGACCGCCTCCTTCGCGCACCACAAGATCGGGCTCGGCCCCAACTGCCAGATCTTCGACCTGTCGAATGCGTGCCTCGGTTTCCTCAACGGCCTCGTTTCGTTGGCCGCCATGATCGACGCGGGCCAGATTCGCTGCGGCATGGTGGTCTCGGGCGAGAACGGGCGACCCTTGGTGGAGCGGACGATCCGCCACCTGCTGGACACGCCGCTCGATCGCAACGCCATCAAGCCCTTCTTCGCCAACCTGACGATCGGCTCGGCGGCCGTGGCGGCGATCGTGTGCCACGAGGACCTGATGCCCGCCGGCGCGCCGCGCCACCACCTGCGCGCCGGCAGCGTGCGGGCCGAGACCCGACACAGCGAACTCTGCCAGGGTGACGCCGACGGGGACGCGCTGGTGATGGAGACCGATTCCGAGCAATTGCTCATCGCGGGCATCGCGGTCGCGCAGCAGACGTGGCGCGATTTCGCGCGGGAAACGGGATGGGACGTCTCCACCCCCGACCGCATCATCACGCACCAGGTCGGCTCGACGCACCGGCGGAAATTGTACGAGGCCGTCGGCCTCGACCTCGCGAAGGACTTTTCGAGTTTCGCAACCCTCGGCAACACGGGTTCCGCCGCGCTGCCGTCCACGCTCGCGCTGGCGACCGAGCAAGGCGCGCTGCGCCCCGGCCAGAAAGCCGCGCTCCTCGGCATCGGCAGCGGCCTGAACTGCCTCATGCTTGCGGTGGAATGGTGACGGGCGCACAACTCCCGGACTGGCTCAAGGAGCTGTATCCGTTCGAACCGAAGCGGTTCGAGACCGGCGCCGGGGCAATGAGCTATCTGGATGAAGGCGTGGGCGACGAGGCGGTGCTGATGGTCCACGGCAATCCGACCTGGTCGTTCTTCTATCGCGACGTGGTTCTCGCGCTGCGCAATCGTATCCGCTGCATCGTGCCGGATCATCTCGGTTGCGGCCTGTCCGACAAGCCCCGGGGCTACGACTACACGCTGGCCAACCACGTGGCCAACCTCGCCGGCCTCGTCGCTTCGCTGCGGCTGCGCAAGGTTCACCTGGTCGTCCACGATTGGGGTGGCCCGATCGGGCTGGGGGCCTGCCTGCCGATTCCGGAACAATTGGGGAAGGTCATCCTCTTGAACACGGCGGCATTCGCCGACACCGTGATCCCGTGGCGCATCCGGTTCTGCCGCATCCCCGTGCTGGGGGAATTCGTGGTTCGCGCATTCAATGGCTTCGCCTGGCCGGCAACGTGGATGGCGGTGAACAGGCCGCTGCCGCCGCCAGTGGCACGGGGATTCCTCTTTCCCTACGATTCCTGGGCCAACCGCATCGCGACTCACCGGTTTGTGCGGGATATTCCGCGGGGAGTCGGGGCTCCGAACGACCGGGCGCTGGGACGGATCGAGATGGCCCTGCCAACCCTTCGGGAGCGGCCGACCGCGATCATCTGGGGCGGGGGCGACTTCTGCTTCAATCGCCACTACTTTGACCGATGGCGGCAATTGCTGCCCCAGGCCGAGGCCGAATACCTCCCGGATGCCGGTCACTACCTGCTGGAGGACGCCGGCCCGGCCGTGGTTTCCCGGATCAGCCATTTCCTGCTGTAACTCGTCAAAACGTGAGCCGTCTTTGACCGGAATTGGCCGCTGGTGAGCCTTCAGGCCAAAAGGTTCTTGCTAGTCGAGGAACCGAAGCTGCAAATGGCGGACTCAGTGGCAATTAATCGCACATGACCCTCCTCAGGCCCGCTTCCCGCAACCTCGCTCAAATTTCATCCGTCGGTCCGCGTCGCAGCATGCTTCGCCACTTGACCGCCATGGTGGCCGCGGCCGGCGCCTTCCTGTCCGTCACCCGGGCGGAAGCGCAGTACACGTTCACGACCGTTGCGGGCGTCGCCAATCAGGTGGGCAATGCCAACGGGAGCGGCGGCAGCCCGGCGAGCGGTACGAAATTCAACCAGCCGTACAGCATCGCGGTCACCGCCGACGGCAAGATCTACATCAGCGACAACGGCAACTCGGTCATCCGCGCCATCAGCGCTTCGGGCACCGTCAGCACGCTGGCCGGCACCCTCGGCAAAAGCGGCGAGAACAACGGCACGACCGCGGATCCTGCTGTGACGTTCAGCCTGCCGCAAGGCATGGCAGTCGACTCGGCCGGCAACATCTATGTCGCCGACTACGGTGGCGCCACGATCCGCAAGATTACGCCGACCGACACGGTCACGACGCTGGCCGGGGCGACCGCCGGCGAGACCGGCACGACGGACGGGACGGGCTCGGCGGCGCGGTTCAACCGGCCGGCCGCGGTGGCGGTGGATTCGTCGGGCAACGTCTACGTCGCCGACTCCGGCAATCACCTGATCCGGAAGGTCACGTCCGCAGGCGTCGTCACGACTTTCGCGGGTTCGACCACCGCCGGCCACATCGACGGCAAGGGCACGGCCGCCACTTTCTTCAACCCCCGGGGCATCGCCTGCGACAGCAGCGGCAACCTGTACGTGGCCGACACGAGCAACAACTGCATCCGCAAGATCACGACCGACGGAACGGTGACCACGCTGGCCGGGGTGGCGACGTCGTTTGGCAGCACGGACGGCAATGGCAGCGCGGCGCGCTTCAGCTTCCCGAATGCCGTCGTGGTGGACAAGGCGGGCAACCTTTACGTGGCGGATGAGGGCAACTCCATCATTCGCAAGATCGCCCCCAACGGCGACGTCACGACCTTGGCTGGATTGGCCGGTGCCGCGGGACGCGTGGACGGGACCGGCACGGTGGCACGCTTCGACAGCCCGACCGGGCTGGCGGTGGATGATGCCGGCAATGTGTACGTGGCCGACTATGACAACCACCTCATCCGCAAGGTGAGCGCGACCGGCACCGTCGTCACCATCGCGGGCACCGGCGGCGTCGCCGGCCTGCAAAACGGCACCGGTTACCTGGTCAATCCCACGCTCCTGCAGAACCCGACCAGCGGCGTGGTCGATGCGGCGGGCAACCTCTACGTTTCGGACACTGGCAACAATGCCATCCGCAAGATCGCGCTGGACGGCACGGTCTCGCGACTGGCGGGCAGCGAAACGTCCTTGCGCGGCGTCAACGATGGCACCGGCAATGCCGCCCGCTTCAATGTGCCGGCGGGCATGGCGATTGACGGGGCCGGCAACATGTACGTCGCCGATTCCGCCAACTATACGATTCGCAAGGTCACGAGCGGCGGCTCGGTCAGCCGGTACGCGGGCGCTTCCCAGGTCGTCGGATCCGACGACGGCCCGGCGATTGGCGCGGAGGACACCGACACGACCGACACCGTGGTGCCGCCCGCGGCGCATTTCAATTCACCGGGTGGCGTCGCCCTCGATTCGGCCGGCAATCTCTACGTCGCCGACACCGACAATCACACCATCCGCCTCGTTTCCACGAGCGGGACGGTGAGCACTTTCGCCGGCACGGCCGGCCAGCACGGGAGTGCAGACGGCAATGGCGCGGCGGCGCGGTTTGATTCGCCGCGCGACGTCGCGATCGATGCCGCCGGCAACATCTGGGTGGCCGACACGGGCAATCACACGATTCGCAGGATCAGCCCGAGCGGGACGGTCGTGACCGTGGCCGGCAGCGCGGGGAATTCCGGGTCGGCCGACGGCACCGGTGCGGCGGCGCGCTTCAATGCACCCGCGGGCATCGGGTTGGACAGCGCCGGCAACGTTTTCGTGGCGGACACCAACAACAGCACCATCCGGAAGATGACACCGGCCGGTGTCGTGACCACCGTGGGCGGCACGGTCGGCGTGGTCGGCACGCTCGACGCAACCGGGACAACCGCGCTCTTCAATCATCCCACGGACGTGGTCATCGCTTCGGACGGCACGCTCTACGTCATGGACAACCGCAACAACACCGTTCGCATGGGCCTGTTGCCGGGCGCGACCGGTGGCATCGGTTCGGGCGGCTCGGGTTCGGGCGGCAGCGGCTCGGGCGGTTCGGGCGGCGGTGGCTCCGGCGGCTCGGGTGGTGGTGGCTCCGGAAGCTCGGGCGGTGGTGCGGGCACGACCGGCCCCGGCGGCCCCTCATCGGTGTTCGACAGCGACACCACGGGCAAGGGCTTCTTCATGAATCCGGGTGGCTTGGTGCTTGATTCGAGCGGCAATTACTACGTCTGCGACTCCGGCGAGCACTGCATCAAGAAGATCAGCAGCACCGCCGTGGTGACGACCTTCGCCGGCACGGCCGGCAGCTCCGGTTCCACGGACGGCAAGGGCACCGCGGCCCGGTTCAACAATCCCACATCCATCGTGTTCGACAGCTCGGGCAATCTGTTCGTGACGGACACGGGCAATGCGACCATCCGCAAGATCACGTCCGCGGGCGAGGTCACGACGTTCGCCGGCACGGCGGGCCAGACCGGTTCGACGGACGGCACGGGCAACGCCGCCCGGTTCAACATGCCGCTGGGCATCACGGCCAATTCGTCGGGCGACCTGTTCGTGACTGACGCCAACAACAACACGATCCGCAAGATCACGGCCGCCGGGGTCGTCACGACCTTCGCCGGCACGGCCGGCCAGATGGGCGACGCCGACGGCGTCGGCGCGGGTGCCCGGTTCAACCATCCGACCGGGATCGTGCTGAACTCGAACGGCAATGCCCTGATCACCGACACGTACAATCACACGATCCGCTTCCTGCGCACCAACGATCTCACCTCCACGGATTCGACCACGACGCCAGCCACCGTGAAGGTCGTGGAACCGGCCGGCACCGTTAAGACGATTGCCGGATCCGCCGGCCTCAACGGCGCGTACGACGGCATCGGCACGTTCGCGCTGTTCAACCTGCCGCAGGGCATCGCCATCGACTTGAATTCCAACGCCGCGTATGTGACGGACACCGGCAACAGCTGCATTCGCCGCATCAGTTCCAACGCCATTGTGACGACGGTTGCCGGAATCTCGACCGCCTCGGGCTACCGGAACGGGGCAGGTGAGCAGGCGCTGTTCAACCAGCCGCAATCCCTGGTTCTGTTCTCGCCGACGTCCGCGGTCATCAGTGATACCGGCAATTCGGTCCTGCGGGTCGCGGCGCTGAGCACGACCGGCGGGTACGCGTCAAAGGTCCTCACTGTTTCCCTGACCAACGGCGACACCACCTCCGGCGGCTCGTCCGGTGGGTCCAGCGGCGGATCCTCCGGCGGTTCGAGCGGCGGCAGCGGCGGCGGCGGCGCACCCAGTGAGTGGTTCCTCGGCGCTCTCGCGTTAGCCGCTAGTGTACGCTACCTGACCAGCAGACGCCGCTGAGCGACAAATGCAGGAAAGTGACCGGCTCTTGCCTCACAAAAGGCCGATTTGGCCATGCTTTTATTTGAGACATAATGCATATTGTGCTTTGTCCATGATGCAAAACACCATAAGCCAGAAGCTTAAGCGCAGCCGCTGAGCACCTGCCTACCGGGAGCAACGACTGATGCGCCGAGGTGCGAGACACGCGGCGGCGCTCCCCCTGGGAAAACTTGCGGACGGCCCTTAAAGCAGGCGCTTCGCTAATTGAGTCGCTCGCCGGCTCGACCAGAGAGCCCGACTATTCAGCGGAGACGGTCTGCCAAGGTGTCCTGCTGGGCGCGCAATATCACTTTTTCGGTTTTCCGTGTGAGTACTTCGAGGCGCAAAGGCGAGCCTGGGACCCGATTCAGGAAGATCTTGCCCAAGCTACTTTCGACCGAGACGACCGCGTCGAATTCCTTCACCGCTACTCCGTCAATCTTCACGATTTCATCGCCGACTTGGAGGTTGGCGCTTTCGGCGTCAGTGCCGGGCCAAACTTTCGTGATGAAGATCCGATTCACCTTCTTGGAGGAAGGGTCCCGATACACTGCGATGTCGATCGCAAAGGAGATGATGGGCGAACCGCTGATCTTCATCGGCTCAAGCACGACGACCTGGCTGTTCGCCGGCGCGGTGGATGTGTCCGACTTGGCAGCTGCCAACGTCGCGATACACGCGCCTAACAGCAGGAAGCAGGCGATTTTCATCCCTATAAGGCTAAGGAGGTGCTTGCACTCGTTCGAGTGCAAAACCCATGCCTGAACGTCGCTGACTCGTGCAGGCGATTCGGAGGCGGACTCTATTTCCCCAGCTCGCTCAAATCCCGCTGCAGTTCAGCGCGCCGGGCCCCACCGCTTCGTCAACGGATAATAGATGAACAGCGGCCGACCGACGACATCCTTCTCGGGCACGAAGCCCCACGCGCGACCGTCCCGGCTGTATGGCGAGTTGTCGCCCATCGCAAAATACGATCGCTCCGGCACCGTGATTGTCGCGCCCGCCGCCAGGCTGCCGGAGTTCACATAACCCGGATAAAGCCCGTCGCGTTGCGCGTTCCGCTGGAACGCCGGCGAACCGTCGATCGGCTGGCCATTCCGCCACAGCACCGGCGGCTTCACTTCCAGCGTGTCACCCGGCAACCCGACCAATCGCTTCACGAAGTATTTGTCGCCTTCCTCGTCCCGTAGCGCGGGAATGTTGCCCGTTTTGAAAACGAAACCCGAACCGACGCGCGGCGGCACGAAATTGTAGCTGATCCGGTCCACGAACAGCAGGTCGCCGGTGAGGATGTCGAAGGACACGATCTTCTCGCCCTTGTGCACCATTTTGCCGGTCGGCACCCAGACGACGCGCGTGTCCACCGGGTTCACGCCGCCGCGAACCCGCCACGGTGACGATTCCAGGTCCTGGCCCGCCTTCTGCCGGCCCTGCCGCAGCGCCGCCCGGAGGTTCGGCGCCGACCCGCGGAACGTCTGGTCGAACACGCGGCCCAATTCCAACTGAAACTCGCCCGGCACCTCGAGGCGCACTTCCTGCCCGGCCACGCTGAAGCCGTACTGGTGCAGCGTGGTCGGGAAAATGAAGAAGCTGCGCCCCGGCTTCTCGGCGAATGCCGGGGTCATGTAGTCCGGGAAAACCGCCATCAACACCTCCCCGTCCGCCGGCGCCGTGACACTGTAGTTCATGGCCCCCAGCGTCGCCAGCCGCGCCACCTTGCCCAACGGGCCCGGCTCCTCGCCCGCGGCAAACGTCTCGGCGGTCATGCCATAGTAGCTCGGGTACATCGAGTTCGTCGGTATCTTGAACGGCTGCACGAAGTACGCCCGCAAGCCGAGGATGACGATGGCCGCGACGAGGAAGAACTCGACGTTCTCGACCATCGAACTGGCGGGATACATCCGCCCGCCACAACCCTTCATCACGCCCTCCAGTCGCTCGATGCCCGCCTTCACCGCCGCGGCCGTCGCCTTCTGCTTCACGAGGCCCTTCAAGGCCGCCTGCGCCGTCTCCAGTTGCTCGAGCTGCGCGGCGCTTAGCAGGTCGCGGCGGTAGTCGCGGATCCGCTCCGCCATTTCCAGCCAACGGGACGCATGACTGCGCATCTTGGCATTCTCGGAGAGCAGGAATTCAAACATGGGGCGCGGCTAGTTGTTGGTTTTGAGGACCTGAATGAAGGCGTCCGGCGGGATCGAGACGCGGCCAATCTGTTTCATCTTCTTTTTGCCCTCCTTCTGCTTGTCGAGCAGCTTCCGCTTGCGGCTGATGTCACCGCCATAGCATTTCGCGGTGACGTCCTTGCGCATCTCGCGCACGTTGTCGCGGGCGATGATCTTGCCGCCGATGGCGGCCTGGACCGCGATCTTGAACATCTGCGGCGGAATGATGTCCGCCAGCTTCTCGCACAGCGCCCGCCCCTGGCCCTCGGCCTTGGTGCGGTGCACGATGCTCGCAAAGGCGTCCACCGGGTCGCTGTTGACCAGGATGTCCATCCGCACGAGATCGGACGCCCGGTACTCCCCCAGTTCGTAGTCCATCGAACCATAGCCGCGCGTGATGCTCTTCAGGCGATCGTTGAAATCGACGAGGATCTCGTTGAGCGGCAGCGTGCAGGTCAGCATGACGCGCGCCCCGTCGAGCGTGTCGGTGTGGTCGCAGCTGCCGCGCTTTTCCATGACCAGGCCGAGGATGTCGCCCATGAACTCGTTGGGGATGTGGATCGACGCCTTGATCGTCGGCTCGCTGATCTCCTCGATGCTCGCGGGATCCGGCAGGTTGATCGGGTTGTCCACCTCGATGACCTCGCCGCCGTGCTTCCTCACCCGGTAGACGACGCTCGGGTACGTGGAGATGATCTCGACGTCGTATTCGCGCCGGATGCGCTCCTGGATGACTTCCATGTGCAGCAATCCCAGGAAGCCGCAGCGAAAGCCGAAGCCGAGCGCGACGGACGACTCCGACGAATAGACGAGCGCCGAGTCGTTCAGGCGCAGCTTGCCGAGGGCAACCTTCAGCTTCTCGTAGTCGTTCGATTCCAGCGGATACAGGCCGCAGTACACCATCGGGCGCACCTCCTTGTAGCCCGGCAGCATCTCGGCGGCCGGCTTGTTGGCGTGCGTGACGGTATCGCCGATCTTGATCTCGTCGGTGCTCTTGATGTTGCTGACGATGTAGCCGACGTCACCCGGCCCGAGGTGGCTGGTCTTCTCCATGCCGGGCCGGAACACGCCGACTTCCTTCACCTCCGAGCGCTGGCCCGTGCTCATCAGCATCATCATTTCGCCGGCCTTGATTGTGCCGGAGAAGACGCGCGCATAGGAAATCACTCCGCGGTAGGAGTCGTACTTGGAGTCGAATACCAGCGCGCGCAGCGACGGATTGTCCGTCCACCGCGGCGGCGGCACGCGCTTCACCACCGCCTCGAGGATGTCCTCGATGCCAATCCCCGCCTTGCCGCTGGCGAGGATCGCCTCCTCGCCCGGGATCGTGAGGATGTCCTCCAGCTGCTTGATGCAGAGCTCGAGGTTGGTGCTGGGCAGGTCGATCTTGTTGATGACGGGGATGACCTTCAGCCCCTGGGCGAAAGCCAGGTGGGCGTTCGCGACGGTCTGGGCCTCGACGCCCTGCGCGGCGTCGATCAGGAGTAGCGCCCCCTCGCAGGCGGCGAGCGAGCGCGAGACCTCGTAGGAAAAGTCCACGTGCCCCGGCGTGTCAGTGAGGTGCAGCTTGTAGGTCTTCCCGTCCTTCGCCGGATAGCTCATGACCACCGGGTGCATCTTGATCGTGATGCCCCGCTCCTTCTCGAGGTCCATCGCGTCGAGATGCTGGTCGGTCATCTCGCGTTTCGTGATGGTGCTCGTGTACTCGAGCAGCCGGTCGGACAGCGTCGTCTTGCCGTGATCGACGTGGGCGATGATGCAGAAGTTCCGCGTGAGGGGCGCGAGCGACATGATCAGGCGGAAAGGTCCGCGTATTCGGCGTAGGACTTGACCACCCAGGCCCGGTCGGTGCGCTTGGCGAGCCCGGCGAGCACCGCCCCGGGACCGCACTCCCAGAATTCCGTGGCGCCCGCCGCGACCGCGCTGCGCATGCAGTCCTCCCACCGGACCGAGGAGACCACCTGTTGGACGAGCGCCTCGCGGATCTGCGCCGGTTCGCGGACGGCCTGGCCGGTGGTGTTGGTGAAGACCGGGAAGCGCGGCGCCCGGAATTCGACGCCCGCGAGGAAACGGGCGAATTCCGCGCGCGCCGGTTCCATCAGGCGGCTGTGATAGGCGCCAGCGACGTTGAGCGGAATCACCCGCTTCAATCCCCGCTCCTTCGCCGCGGCCATGAGGGCGTCCACCTTGGCCTTCTCGCCGGAAACAATGATCTGCCCCGGCGCATTGAAGTTTGCCGCCTGAATGTCGAAATCCCGGCAAAGCTCCTCGACCTTGGCACGCTCCTCGCCGATCAGCGCCGCCATGCCGCCCGTCGATTGCTCGCAGGCCTGCTGCATCAAGCGCCCGCGCTCCGCGACCACCTTCAAGCCGGTGGGAAAATCGAACACCCCGGCGGCGGCCAGCGCGGTCACCTCACCCAGGCTCAGGCCAAGGGCAAATGAAACTTCCTGTCCCCTGCCCTGCTCGCGCAATGCGGCCAGCACCGCCAAGCCATGGACATACAGCGCGGGCTGGCAGATCCTTGTCTGGGTCAGCTCGGCCTCCGGCCCGTCGAAACTCACCTTGGTCAGGCTCCAGCCAAGGGTCCGGTCGGCTTCGTTGTAAAGTGCGCGCGCGGCGGCCGATCCCTCGTAAAGGGACCTGCCCATTCCAACCTTTTGGGCGCCTTGACCTGCGAAAAGGAGTGCCAGTGGCATAGATTAAAGGGTCGGTATAAACCGACCCGCCCGCGAAAAACCAAGTACTAAAATTTCTTCAGCTGCGGGAAGTATTTTTGCTCGTCCGCGGGGCCGGGCGGCGGGCCTTTTGACGGCGGACGAGAGTCCGGCAACGGCGCCCCGGGTGTCGGGATCGTCGCCCCCCCCGGTGAGGCCGGCAGCAAGGCCGGCAACGACGAATTCGGCGCGGGATTCTCCGGCGCGGGCACGGCCGCCGGCAGCGGTGCATTCAGCT
>CAYMSE010000258.1:0-5466 GCA_964392935.1 uncultured Oleiharenicola sp. | reverse complement strand
CGCTGAAATCCGGCGACGGCGTGCAGGCGACTGACACCGTGGTGACCGGGCCGGGTGGAAGCGTCGTGCTTTATTTTGCGAACGCCTCGTCCGTCCGTGTCGGTCCAGACTCCCGGCTGGCGATCGAGCAATTCGAGTCGGATCCTTTCTCCGGGCCCTATGATCGCGAGAAGGCGACCACCGAGCCTTCCCGTTCGAAAACCCTGCTGAATCTCGCCTATGGCGAAATGGTGGGTGATGTGAAGAAGCTGAAGGCCGAATCCAGCTTCAACATCAAGACGCCGGTCGGCGCCGCTGGTATCCGCGGCACGGTCTTCCGGATCGTCTTCCGCCCGTCCGCCGATGGCAAAGCGTTCTTCACGGTTTCAACCCAGGACGGCAAGGTGGTCATGGAAGGCGTGACCAAGGGCGAGGTGCCCGTGGATTCCGGCAAGGAGGTCGTGGTCGAAATCGACACGAACTCCACCGAGCCGCCAAAAGTGGTGACGCAGGATTTGGCGCCGGCGACCGTCGCCGCATTCCAAGAGGCGGCCAAGACGATCCAAGAGGTCGTGAAGGAAACGCCGCCGCCTCCGCCACCCCCGCCGCCCCCGCCGCCGCCTCCGCCCCCGCCGACCACGGATGTGACGCAGGACAACCCGCAGCTCACGGACGGCGCCGGCAAGTGATCGAGCAACCCCCGGAAGCACACACCGGGGGTTTTTTGTGGTCGTGAATCTGCTTTAATTCGCCGACGCGAAACCTACTGTCGCCCACGTGGCGCAGCCCAAGAAGAAATACGACTGGAAGATCCTGTTGCTGCTGCCGGTGCCGCTGTTGTGGGCGTGGATGTCGCACGAGGGCAACCTTCAGTTTGCCGACAATCTCCTCCTGGACCTTCGCTTCCGGGCGCGGGGAGAGATAGCGTCGCCGCTGAAGGTCATCTACGTGGACATGGACACGCAGGCGATCGAGGAACTGGGCAACTTTCCGTGGCCCCGGGACTATTTTGCCGAGACCTGCTCCGCGCTGATCGCGAGCGGACACGCCCGCGCCATCGGGATCGACATCGTGTTTTCCGAGAAGGGCGTGTCCGAATCCTACGACCGGGCGCGCTGGATCGAGGCGAACGTCAAGCTTGGGCGGTTTCTCAGCAGCGCGCCGCCGGTCGTCGTGGCGGCTTCGTATGCATCGGAGGAAAAGCGCGGCTCCGGCGGGCAACGCGCCAAGGTCAGCCTGCCGATGGTGCGGGATGGCCTGCCGCCCCTGGACAAGATTCCTGACCCGGAGCTGCCCGAGTTCAACATCGGCCGGGCGGCGATGTGGCGGCCGCCGCGGATCGGCTTGATTGATACGGTGGAGGGCGGCACGCGGTGGGTGCCGCTGTTTGCCCCCGGGGTGAAGCGCTTCGATCACATGGCCTTGGCGCTTGCCGCCCTCTACTGGGGTGTCAATCCGGCGACGTTCAAGGTGACCCCCGGGGCCATCGTCGTGCCGAACGCCGACGGCTCGACCCGCGCGGCCATTCCGCTCGTCGACCAGCAACTGGTGGAGATCAATTGGTTCTCTCCGTGGCTTTCCCCGACCAACCCGCGCATTTCCTTCTCGGTCGCCTACAACTACGCCCGCATGCTCAAGTCCGACGACGAGAAGGCCCGGGCCACGGCCACGGAGTTCTTCCGGCAGTTCAATGACGCGGTCGTGCTGGTCGGCCCCGTCGACCCGTTGCTGCAGGACCTGGCCCCGACGCCGTTCGACGACGTGCCCGTGCCCAAGGTCGGGGTGCACGGCAATCTCCTCAAAACCCTCGTCAGCGGCCGTCACCTCACGCGGCTGCCGATCTGGGGTCTCTATGCCTTGACCTTGGGGCTCACGACCGTCGTCACGATCTTCTCGATGGCGGGCGGCGCCCGCGGGCTGCGGTCCAAGCTCACCGCGCTGCTCGTGATGGTCGCCTTCATCTGGTTGTGCTTCCGCCTGTTTGAATCCAACGAGCTGGTGTTGCCGATGGCGGCGCCGCTCGGCGGTGCGCTGACCACGGCGTTCATCGGCGTGATCTGGCAGCTGATTGTGGAAGAGAAACAAAAGGGTCGCATCAAAAACATGTTCGGCACCTACCTGGCGCCGGAGCTCGTGAACCGGATGGTTGAATCCGACGCGGACCCGCAACTGGGCGGGCACGAGGAAGAGATTACCGCGTATTTCTCCGACATTCAGTCCTTCTCCACGTTCTCCGAGCTGATGTCGCCGGCGCAGCTCGTCGAGCTGATGAATGAGTACCTGACGAAGTGCACGGACATCGTCCAGGAGGAGCGCGGCACGCTCGACAAGTACATCGGCGATGCGGTCGTCGCGATCTTCAACGCGCCGGTCTCGGTGCCCGACCACGCGTTCCGCGCCTGCACGGCGACGATTCGCGTCCAGCAGGGCATCGAGGAGCTCCGGCAGAAGTGGCGCAGCGAGGGCAACAAGTGGCCGCCGATCGTCCACCACCTGCGCGCCCGCCTCGGCCTGAACACCGGCAAGGCAATCGTCGGCAACATGGGCAGCCGCTCGCGCTTCGCGTACACCATGATGGGCGACAACGTGAACCTCGCGGCCCGCATGGAGTCCGGCGCCAAGTCACTGGGCGTCTACACCATGATCACCGAGGCGACAAAGCTCGAGTGCGAGAAGCACGGCGGCGACAAGGTCCTGTTCCGTTTCCTCGACCGGATTGTCGTGAAGGGCCGCACGCTGCCCGTGCCGGTGTACGAGGTGGTGGGCTTCCGGTCCGAAGTGAGCCAGCAGGTGCACGACTGCCTGGGCATCCACGCGCAGGCCGTGGAGCGCTACCTGCAGCAGGATTGGGACGGCGCGCTGCAGTTCTTCGCGAAGAGCGCCGCGCTCGAGATCCACCAGCCGAGCAAGGCGCAGTTCATCGCAAGCAATCCCTCGCTGATCATGACGGCGCGCTGCCACTACATGAAGGAACACCCCCCGGCCGCGAATTGGGACGGCGTCTACACGATGAAGGAAAAATGAAGAGCCGCGCCTCGCGGCGCGGCTCGGGATCGGCGTGGAGCCTTCGCTTGGCTCACGGTGCCGCGGGGGTCACTTCAGCGCGGCGACGTAATTCGCCTCGGCGGCGTCCCAGTCGACCACGTTCCAGAAGGCGTTGATGTAGTCCGGGCGGCGGTTCTGATAGTGGAGGTAGTAGGCGTGTTCCCAGACATCGAGCCCGATGACGGGCTTGCCCTCGAGGCCGGCGACCGCCTTGCCCATGAGCGGGCTGTCCTGGTTGGCCGTGGAGCCGACGGCGAGCTTGCCGCCCTGGACAACGAGCCAGGCCCAGCCGGAGCCGAAGCGCGTGGCGCCGGCCTTGGCGAAGTCTTCCTTGAACTTGGCGAAGCCGCCGAGCTCGGCGTCGATCGCCGCGGCGAGCTTGCCCTTCGGTGCGCCGCCCTTGCCGGGCCCGAGGACCGTCCAGAAGAACGAGTGGTTGCTGTGGCCGCCGGCGTTGTTGCGGATCGCGCCGCGGATCGCCTCGGGGACCTTGGACAGGTCCGCGATCAGCGCGTTGACCGCGAGGGCGGCGAGCGCGGGCTGGTCCTTGAGCGCGTTGTTGGCGTTGGTGATGTAAGCCTGATGATGCTTGGTGTGATGGATCTCCATCGTCTTCGCATCGATGTGGGGCTCGAGCGCGTTGTACGCGTAGGCGAGTTTGGGAAGTTCGAATGCCATGGCTTTGTGTGGTTGAGAGGGGGTAAACCTGCACGCTCTGCCGGTGGCGTCAACTGCCGCCCGTGTCTTCGGCGCGCTTGGCTTGGAAAAATGCCTGGAGCAATTCCCGGCACGGCTGCTCGAGGACCCCGCGCGTGATCGTCAGGTGGTGGTTGACTTGGGGCAGGGCGTTGAGGTCCGTGGCGCCGCCGAGGCAGCCCATCTTCGGGTCGGAGACCGCGAAGACTACGCGCTTCACGCGCGACATCAAGGTGGCCCCGGAACACATCGGGCACGGCTCCTTGGTCACGTAGAGCGTGGCGTCGTTCAGCCGCCAGTCGCCGAGCGCACGGGCGGCCTGGCCCAGGGCCAGGATTTCGGCATGCGCCGTCGGATCGCGGGTGCTGTCGCGCTGGTTGTGCGCCGCGGCGACAACCTCGCCGCCGAGCTCGACGACCGCCCCGATGGGCACCTCGTCCTGGCGCCACGCGTCGATCGCCTGGTTGTAGGCCAGCCAGAGGTAGAATTCGTCGTTACGCACCAATTGCGAAGGAAAGACCTTCGCAAACGGGCAGGGCGGGGGCTGGCGGGTCGGTTGTACCATCGGCGCGGGAAGAATGATTGCCTTGACTTAGGTTCGCGGGTTGGGTGTTACAACGTCCTTTTCCCCCGCATGCAGCACACCTCCTTCCACCTCTCGACCCATGTCTGACGGCAAAGCGATTGAAGTCGAAGGCAAGATAGTCACCGTTCTCCCGGGAACGATGTTTCGCGTGCAACTGACCAACGGCCACATGGTGTTGGCCCACATCTCCGGCAAGCTGCGCAAGCACTTCATCAAGATCGCCGCGGGGGACATGGTGAAGATGGAGATGAGCCCGTACGACCTCGACAAGGCGCGCATCACCTTCCGCCTGCGCGATGTCAACGCCGCGCCGCCGCCACCGCCCGGGGCGCGCCGCAACAACCGCCGCTGACCCGCTCCGCGCGGCTGCGTCATGAAGAAGCCGCGTTCCGCCGTCCGCCCCTCCGCTCCCGCGGCGTCCGTCCCGCCGGCGGGCTTTGCCGACGGGATCGACGATTTCCTCGCCTACATCGAGCTCGAGAAGGGCCTCTCGCGCAACACGGCGAAATCTTACGAGGGCGACCTGCGCCAGGCGGCCGCCACGTTGCAGCGCCTCGGCGCGGGCAGCTGGGCCAAGACGACACCCAGGCAACTTTCCGCCTGGCTGCACGGCCTCAAGGACGCGGGTTTCACGGAATCGAGCCAGGCCCGCAAGCTCGCGGCCGTGCGCATGCTCTTCCGCCACCTCGTGCGCGAAGGCCGGCGGGCGGACGATCCCGCCGCGCTGCTGAGCGGGCCGAAATTCCGCCGCAAGCTGCCGCAGACGCTCACGCCGGCCGAGATGGGCAAGCTGCTGGCCGCACCCGCCGGCGCCGACGCTTACAGCGTCCGCGACCGGGCCATGCTGGAACTCTTCTATTCGAGCGGACTGCGCATCTCGGAACTCTGCTCGCTCACGCTCCAGCAGGTGGACCTCGAGCACGGCTTCGTGCGCGTGTTCGGCAAGGGCGCCAAGGAGCGCGTCGTGCCGCTCGGCGAGAAGGCGCGGGACGCGATTCGCGCGTACCTGGGTTCGGCGCGGCCGCGTCTGCTCAAGCCGCGCACCGGCAGCGAGCTGTTCCTCAGCGAGCGGGGCAAGGCGATTTCGCGAAAGACCCTGTGGGTGATCGTGAAAAACAGCGCCCGCCGCGCGGGTCTCGATAAACACGTCAAGCCGCACC
>CAYMSE010000257.1:0-7101 GCA_964392935.1 uncultured Oleiharenicola sp. | reverse complement strand
CAATGAAGCCCGAGAACCCTATCGCGGAGCCAAGTCGCCAGGCATGGTAGCCGCCTTCCTCAAGCTGGCGTAGATAGTCTGCGGTATCGCCACGCCACAACCAGAGGCCGTCTTGTACGGCTGCTGCGGCTAAAAATTCTTCTTCTTTCTTCACGAACTCGCGAAGCGGCTCCTCCTCGATGTCGGTGATAATCGCGCCCTCCGTATGCGAGAAATGATAGCAAACGACACCGATGAACTCGATGTGCGAGTCAGGCTCTTTTCTGCCGGGATAGTCGAAAGCAAGATGGAGCTCTATCCTGCGCCCAGACTCTGCGACAGTATATCCGCGAAGATGATAATCGTGAAAGCGCATGGCTCTTGCCAACGTTAACGATGTGCCATGGCGGGCCGCAGGCCCGCCGTGGGCACTGGCGCCTTCCATGAGAAACCTTGTCGAAGGTAATGCTTAAAATGGTTCACCATTTTGGTGACTGGCTGGGGTGGCCGTGGCCCTCGGCTTCCCGGATCGGTCAGACTTCCCTACGCACTCGGGTTGGCGACGTCAACGTCACCGGTGCTTGGAGGAATCCTCTGTCGTTCCGGAAAGGCTACCACGCATTCGCGGGTATTCGGGATCATCGGTTGCAGTCGGCGAAGGATCGATCCGTGTGATCCGTGTCATCCGTGGTTGGTTTGGGGCTCGGGCGTGCGGGATCGCCGCGGCCGGCGGTGCGGGCCTCGCGATGACGGAGGGTGTTTGCCCGAGCGGCAACCTCGGGGTCAGCCGAGGTTCACCGGATTTGACGGAGAGGGGTCGGAGCTCACGGATCGGGCTGGAAGCCGATGGCCTTCAGCGCCGGGGCGATTTCCGGGTTGGCCATGAATTTCCTCCAGACGAGGCCGGTGCGGTGGTTCTCGATCATGACGACGATGGGCGCCTGGTTGAGGGCCATGTAGTCGGGATCGAAGCGGTTCTGGGTCTCGTTGAAGCCGTCGTAGAAACCGTACGGCCCCCAGATCTTCGGACCGAGGTCGCGGTAGAAGTGCCTCAGCGCCGCCATCGACTCGTCGGGCGTGTAGGGCATCGAGGCGAGCGAGGCCATGACGTTGATGGTGCCGTTGTCGTCGCGGGGCAGGGCGCGGCCGCCGCCGGAGTTCACGCCGGCGGACCGGCCCCAGCAGCCGGCGCCGTAGCCGGCGAACTTCAGCGGATTGTCCTTGGCGTAGGCCTGCTGGATGAGGGCGATGGCGCGGTTGTTCTTGAAGTAGTTCGTGTAGCGGTCGCGGATCCCGCGCGGGTCGAAGCCCATGAACGAGAAGTGCGTGAAGAACAGCTCGGCGCCGTTGCCCTCGCCGACCTCGAGCGGGATGCCGTAGTAGGAATGGCCGTTGGTGAAGTGGTCCCCGTCCGTCGTGCGGCTCCAGCCGCGGCGGTACGCCACGTGCATGGGGGATTGTCCGGCCCAGCCCGTGTGCCACATCGAGGCCGGCACTGGGTGCGTCGGCGAGGCGATGGCGAGGAGGTAGATGATGGCGGTCTCGTTCCAGCCGATGAGCGGGTGGTTGATGTGGAAGCCGTGGTCGGGCGACCAGTGCCAGTAGAGCACGTCGCTGTCGGGGCGCTGGCGGTACCAGTCCCACTCGACCTCGTGCCAGAAGCGCGTGGCGGTGTCGCGGATGTATTTTTCCGCCGGCGTGTCGCGGTCGAAGTACTGGCGCGCCGCGAGCAGGCCCTGGATGACGAACGAGGTCTCGACGAGGTCGCCGCCGTTGTCGTAGGGGCCGAAGAAGGGGATCGTCTGCGCGGTGCGGCCGTCGAGGAAGTGCGCCCAGGCCCCGTGGTAGCGCGGCGCGCGGTCGAGGAAGCCGAGGATCTTGGTCAGCCGCGCGACCGCCTGGTCGCGCGGGACGAACCCGCGTTCCGCCGCCACGAGCAGCGCCATGAGGCCGAAGCCGTTGCCGCCGAGCGCCATCATGTGCCCGTCGCCGGGCAGGATCTCGGGCGCCATCCCGGCGTTCGGGTGGCCGGCTTCCCAGTAGTAGCGGAAGCAGCCGGCCTGCACCATGTCGAGGAGTTCGTCGTCGTTGAGCGGACGCGTCTGCGCCGAGATCGGCGCGGAGAGCGGCGACTCGTTGCCGGCGAGGTCCACGGCACTGACCTTGTAGAAGGCGGTGCGGCCGGGCGCGCCGAGGAAATCCTCGTAGCGCGGCCAATCCCCGCGCTGCGTGCCGACGGGCGCGTAGTTCGTGCCGTCGGTCGAGCGGTAGATGCGGTAGGCGAGCACGTCAGCCTCGGGGCCGCGCGGCCACGCGAGGTCGCAGTGGCGCTCAAGGCCGGTCGCGGTCAATCCCGTCGGCGCGGCGGGCGCGGCGGTGTCGGCCAGGGCGCCGTCGACCAGCATGACGTCATCGACGTAGAGCGTGTGGGGCTTGCCGTCATCGAGCCCCTGCACCCACGCGACGCCGACCGTATTGGCGAGCCGGAAGACACTGTCCGCGGTTCCCTGGTAGATGCTTTGGTCCTGGGCGAACGACAGCTTCACCTGCACCCACTGGCGGGCGGGAATCTTCCGGTCGCCGGTGACGAGCGTGACCGACGACGAGCCGCGGTCGTCCTTGTCGAACAGGTACAGGCGCGGCGCGCTGAGCTCGGTGATCTCCTCCTCGGCGTACACCCACATCGAGAGCGTGTCGCCGGCCATCGGGTATTGCCGCCAGTCCGTGCCGGGCGTGCGCAGCCGGAACTGCCAGTCGCCGCCGGTGGCGGACTGCCATTGGACCTTGAGGGCGCTGGGCGGGCTGTGAAAGCGGTCGGTCACGACCGGAATGGCTCCGTTCGGCGCCAGCAGCGTGCTGGGGGCGATCGAGGTGGCCGCGGCGTGGGCGTACGGGCCGGCGACGGCATTGGCGAAGATGACGTGCTCGTCGTAGAACGCGGCGGCGGCGGTGGTGGCCAACCAGGGCAGGAGCAGGGCGGCTAGCGGCGGCGCCGGGCGGCGCGCACGGACGGGGTGTTTGCTCATAGAGGGGGGATCAGCCCAACGCGCCCTCGGTGGCGGCGTCGAAGAGGCGGAGGGCGGCGGGGTCGAAGGTGACGCCGAGCGTCGCACCGACCGGCCGGTCCTGGTCGGGCGCCACGCGGGCGATGAAGGCGGTCGCGCCGGTCTTCAGGTGCAGGAAGGTCTCCGCCCCCATCGGCTCGGACAGGTCGACCTTGACGGTGGCGGCGACCGGGGCGTCGCCCGCCGCGAGCGTCACGGCCTCGGGCCGCACGCCGAGCACGACGGGTTTGTCCGCGTAGCCGGCGCCGGCACGCGCAAGTTCGTCGGGCAGCGCGACGCGCACCGCGCCGGGGGCGGGATTCTCCTCGAGGAAATGCAGGCGGCCGTCGGCCGCGCGGAGCGTGCCGCGGAAGAAGTTCATCGGCGGCGAGCCGATGAAGCCGGCGACGAACAGGTTGGCCGGCCGGCGGTAGAGCTCGAGCGGCGGCGCCACCTGCATGATCCGCCCATCCTTCATCACGCAGAAGCGGTCGCCCATCGTCATCGCCTCCACCTGGTCGTGGGTGACGTAGATCATGGTGGCGCCGAGGCGGGCGTGGAGCTTCGTGATCTCCGTGCGCATGGAGACGCGCATCTTGGCGTCGAGGTTTGAGAGCGGCTCGTCGAAGAGGAAGACCTTCGGCTTGCGCACGATGGCGCGGCCGACCGCGACCCGCTGGCGCTGGCCGCCGGAAAGCGCCTTGGGCTTGCGCTCGAGAAGTTCCTGCAGCCCGAGCAGGGCGGCCGCGTCGCGCACGCGCGCGTCGATGTCCGCGCGCGGCATCCCGCGCAGCTTGAGGGCGAACGCCAGGTTCTCGTACACCGTCATGTGCGGGTAGAGCGCATAGTTCTGGAAGACCATGGCGATGTCGCGGTCCTTCGGGGCGACGTCGTTCACGATGCGGCCGTCGATCGCGACCGTGCCGCCGGAAATCTCCTCGAGGCCGGCGATCATGCGCAGCGTCGTGCTCTTGCCGCAGCCGCTGGGGCCGACGAGCACCATGAACTCGCGATCGCGGATCTCGAGGTCGGCGCCATGGACGACGGTGAGGGTCTTCCCGGTCTTGTCGGGATAGCTTTTCGTGAGTTGGGAGAGGACGACTTGCGCCATGGGACGGGCGGTGGGGTTAGAGGGTGAGCCACGCGCTGGCGCGGGCGTCCAGGCGGCCGCCGGTCGCACGCCAGCTGAACGGGCGCAGCGCCAGAGACCGCGGGCCGCGGCCGGTGGCGAGGACGGCGCGGTCGGTGCCGGCGTAGCACACGAGGCGCACGCGCAGCGGGCCGAAGCCGGATTGCCGCGCCTCGGCCGTCACCGCCAGGGTGCCGTCGCGGGCGAGCCGCGCCCGGTAACGCACGGTCGTGCGCCGGCCGCGCCGGTAGGCGAAGGTCTCGCCATCGTCGGCCGCATACTCGGCCGTCGCCTCGCGGCGGGAACCGGGCGGGAGGAAGACGTGCAGCTCGATTGCACGGAGATCCGTCGCCGCGTCGGCGGGATCGCCCGCGCGCAGCGGCACGATGGCGCCCTCGCGGGCGAAGAGCGGCGTGTGGTCCTCACCCGAGCGCACGACGAGCCGGCGGCCGCCGCGTTCCCAGCGTCCGTCAGCGAGCGAGTACCAGGCGACGTTGCCCGGCAGCACCACCGACCGGCGCTGCCTGCCCTCCTCGACAAGCGGCGCCTGCAGCAGCGCGGGGCCGACGAGGAACTGGTCGCCGATCCGCCCGAGCGGGAGCGCGGGGCGGTCGGGGAAGTCGTGGAACAGCGGACGCAGGATCGCCTCGCCGGTCTGCTCCTGGGCGACGAAGAGCTGGTAGAGGTATGGCAGGAACCGGTAGCGGAGCCGGATGTAGCGCGCCATGAGGCGCTCGGCGGATTTCCCGAAGCGCCACGGCTCCTGCGGGCGGACGAACATCTCGTGCGCGCTGTGGTTGCGGAAGAAGGGGAACAGGAAGCTCGCCTTGTACCACGCGATCATCAGGTCGCGGCTGGCGTCCTGGGCGAAGCCGCCGACGTCGGAGCCGTTGAACGGCAGGCCCGAAAGCCCGAGGCCGAGCGAGAGCGTGAGCGCCATCCGCAGGTGGTGCCAGTTGGAGAAATTGTCGCCGGTCCAGACGGCGGCGTGGCGCGAACTGGAGATGCACGCGCTCCGCGTGAGGAGGAAGGGCCGCTCGTCGGGCCGCGCCGCGAGGAAACCGGCGCGCGTCGCCTCGGCCATGCCGAGCGCGTACTGGTTGTGGTAGCTCTCGTGCGGAGCGCGGCCGCGGTTGAATCGCATCGCGTCGAGGTTGGCCGCGCCGATGGCCGGGTCGTTCATGTCGATCCACGCGCCGGCCACGCCGGTGCGGGCGAACGCCTCGACCCGGTCCGCCCACCACCGGCGCACGGCGGACAGCGAATAGTCGGGCAGGTGGATGTGCCCCGGCCACGCGAAGCCGACGAACGGCGTGCCCGCGGGATTGAGGCAGAACGCGCCGCGACGGAGTCCGTCCTCGTCGACCTCGTACCCGCGCTCGACCTTCACGCCGGGGTCGAGGATCGGCACGACGCGGCGGCCGCGGGCGCGAAGCCGGCGCAGGCTGCGGCGCACGCCGGCGGGTCCGCCCCAGGCCTGGCGCGAGAAGGTGAAGACCTTGTAGTCGTCCAGGTAGTCGATATCGAGCCACAGGCCGTCGCAGGGGATCCGCCGCTGGCGGAACTCGCGGTCGAGCCGGTCGAGGTCGCGCGGGCCGCGGTAGCCCCAGCGGCTCTGGTGGTAGCCGAGCGCCCAGCGCGGCGGCAGCGGCGTGCGGCCGACGAGGGTCTGGAGCTTGCGCACGAGCGCGGGGAGGTCGGGACCGACGATCAGGAAAACCTCCGGCTGGCCGTCGGGCGCGCCGACGTAGAAGGTGCGCCGGTCCTTGTCGCGGTCGTTGCCCGCGGCCCAGATGAAATTCGACGCGAGGTCCATGAACACCTCGCCCGGGTGGTGCACGAGCAGGCCGACATAGAAGTTGCCCTGCTTCACGACGAGCCACGGGACCGCGATGAACATCGGGTCGGCGTAGTCGTGCTTCACCTGGTTGAAGAAATAGTCGCCGATGGCGTCGGTGTTCCAGAACTTGACCCGCTGGCCGCCTTTCTCGAAGCCGCGGCCGTGCTCGCCGAGGCCGTAGAACTGCATGCCGCGCTCGAGCCGGAACTGGAGGAGCCACGCGTCGCCGCTGCGCCCGAGCGTCGCGCCCGGCTGGCCGGTGAAGACGACGGCGCCACGCGCATCCTTGACCTGCAGCGTGCCGTCGCGCCGGAGGGAGGGGACGAAGGCGTTGGGTCCGGGGACCCGCCGCGCGAGCTTCGCCTGGCTCGGGTTGCGCCAGCCGCGGCCGCGCCGGCTGGTGAGGCGGTACACGTCGCCGCCCAGCGCGGCGATTTCCAGCGGGTCCCGCGCCCGGCCGAACGTGAAGTTCGCCGGATGCGGGATCTTGTGGGTGTAGAGCAGCGCCATCGGGATCAGCGCACGACGCGGAATGACGCGACCTGGTCGCCGGCCATGAGGAGGATCTCGCCCGGTTCGAGAATCCGCCGGCCGTCGCCATCGGGAAACGAGAGGTCGCGCTCCGGCTCGATCTCGAAGCGGAACACGCGGCTCTCGCCCGGGGCCAGCGACGCCTGCGCGAAGGACTTCAGTTCCTTCAGCGGACGCGTGATGCTGGCGGCCGGATCGCGGATGAACCAGAAGACCGTCTCGCGCCCCTCGCGGGCGCCGGTGTTGGTCACGGTGACCTCGGCCGTCAGCCGGCCGTCGGGGTGCACCGCGGGCGCCGAGAGCCGGATCGGGCCGTAGCGGAACGTCGTGTACGAGAGCCCGTGGCCGAATTCGTACAGCGGCGTCGTGGGGAAATCCTTGTACACGCCGTCCTCGCCGGTCCGCGCGCGCGGCCGCATGTTGTGGTAGAGCGGGATCTGGCCGGCGCTGCGCGGCCAGGTGACGGCGAGGCGGCCGGTGGGATTGCGCCGGCCTAGCAGCGTGTGGGCGTGGGCGGCGGCGGCGCGCGAGCCGCCGGCCCAGGCGCAGACGATCGCGGCGAGCTGGGGCTCGGCGAA
>CAYMSE010000256.1:0-3720 GCA_964392935.1 uncultured Oleiharenicola sp. | reverse complement strand
TTCTCGTATTGGGCGATGTTGAAGTAGATGCCGATGAGGTTGAAGTTGTCCTTCGGCGTGTTCATGAACCCGTGTGCTTGGGCCCGCTCGATGGTGAGGATGGCACGCAGGTCCTGGCCTTGGCTGAGATAGAGAGCGGCAAGCTGCTGCCAGTAGGTCGAGCTGTCCGGCTTCTGCTTGATGAGGAGCTCCATGAGCTCAGCCGACTCGGCGTTTCTTTCCAGCTGTTGCAGGCAAACCAGCTTCAGGAGGTAGAAAGTGTCCTTCGGACGCGAGGACAGGAGCATGCCCTTGTCGATCTCCACCATTGATTTCTGCAACAGCGGACGGTCGGGATTGTTCGGATTGAGGAGCGCCTTGCTGATCAGCAGCTGCGCATAGTACATCTGCGCGTCCGGATTGGTCTGGGGGGAAATCTTGAACCAGTGCTCGATCGCCTGTTGCGCCTTGTCGTAGTAGGTGCTGATGAGCGTGTTGTTCTTGGTGTTGTTCGCCTCCTGGAAATAGAGTTGGAACAGGAAGAAGTAGAGCTCGCGGGTCACGCGCTCATCGAAGTAGGTCGGGGTCTTGGCGTCGGATAGGGTGAGGCTCTTCTCGATCGGGGCGATCGCCTTTGCGTATTCGCCCTGCTGGAGCAGGATCTGCGTGCGATACTGGTTGATGAGGGCGGCATCGTAGCTGTCGGCGGGCACCTTGGCTTCCAGGGAGGCGAGCAGGCTCAGCGCTTCGGCGTAATTCTTGGCATCGACCGCGGTCTTGACCTTGGGAAGGGCCTCGGCCGTGTCGTCGTTCGGACTGTAGCTGCGCTCGGCGGACTGGGCGAAAACGGAGCCGGCCAAGAGCAGGGCGGCGGCGGCGGTGGCCCAGCGGCGGAACAGTGAGGAGGAGAGGCGTCGCATGACTTCGGGATTACTCGGTCGCGTTGAATTCGAGCAGTTGGGAGGCGCGGACGTTCACGACGCGGCCACCCTTGCGGCCCGGCTTGAACTTCCATTTTTGCACGGCCTGCAGGGCGGGCATTTCGAACTCGCGGTGGGAGGAACGCACCACCTGCGTCTGGATCACGTCACCTTCGGTGTTGATGATGAATTCGACCACCACCGTGCCGTTGATGCCGGCACGACGCATGTCGTAGGGGTAGGACGGGGCGGGACGGACCCGGGCCACCGGCTGCTGATCGAGGTCGCCGATGTTAAAGAGATTGCTGATGCCCTTGCCGAAATTCGCGCCGGGCTTCGTGACCGGGATGGTGATGGCGCCCTTGGATGGCGTCAGGCCCGGAGGGGGCGGCGGCTGGATCGGCTGGGTGAAGGCGTTGACCGGCACCACCGTGGGGACGTCGACCAGGCTCGGGGGAGCCATGACGTTTTCGACCGGCGTGTCGTTGAGCTCCTCGACCTTGTCTTCCTTCTCCTCCTCGAGCGGCGGCATTTCGAACTGCACGACCGGCTCCTTGTCCTCGACCACCTTGGCCTTCGGCGGAGGTTTGCGATTGAACGCTCCGAGGAAGGTGGCGTGCAGCGCCAGGGAAACGACGATGCCGATGATTAGATCGCGATTCATGGCGGATTATTTGCCCGTCGGGCGGGTGCGGGTTTCGACGGAGAACTTGGTGATGCCGGCCTTGCGCACCTCGTCGAGCACGGCGACGGTGAAGCCGAAGCGGGCTTTTTCGTCACCGGCGATCAGGATGCGGGGGTCTTCGGTCTGCGTCTTGAAGAACGCAAGTCGCGAAGGCACCTCACCCATGTCGATCAGTTCCTTGTTCCAGAAGATCGCGCCGTCGCCGGAGACCTGGATCGTCACGTTGTCGTTCGGGTTGGGCGGCGTGGAGGAGGGTGGCGCGGCGACGGGCAGGTCAACGGGCACCGACTTGATGCGGTTGAGCGACAAGGTGAAGAGGACGAACGTCGCCAGCAGGAAGAAGATAACGTCAATGAGCGGGATGATCTCAATGCGGGCCTTCTTGCGGGCGTGAATCTTGATTTTGGTGCCTTCCATGTTGAGGTCTGCTTCCAGTAATACGCGCGGCCGGACGGATCCTTAGCGGCAATTACTTGGTGCGCGTTTCGATAAAGACTTTGGTGAACCCGGCCTTGCGTGCTTCGTCGAAGACGTAGACGGCCTGGGCGAAATACGCCCGTTCGTCACCGTTGATGAGAATGCGTCCTTCCGGTTCGTCGCGATGGTACTGCTGCAGGCGCTGCAGGAACTCATCGAGGGTCACCAATTCCTTGTTCCAAGCCAAAGTGCCTTCATCCGTCACGCTGATCGTCACCGTTCCATTCGGATCACGGTCAATCGCCGATTCCGCCTTGGGGAGGACAACGGAGATGCCGTTGGACTTGTTGAGGGAGAGTGTGAAGAGGACGAAGGTGGCGAGGAGGAAGAAAATCACGTCAATGAGAGGGATGATCTCAATGCGTGCTCTCTTCTTGCCGCCTGGGCCTGTGCCGCCGCCACCACCGTGCATGACAGTAAGTGTGTTGGAGGTTTAGTCGCGGGAACGACGCCGTTAGCGGGCGTTGGCGTTCTCGGACTTCTTGAGGATGATCTCGAGCGAGTTGGAGGCGTCCTCGATTTCGTGGCGGGCTTCCTCCTGGCGGGCGTTGAGATAGTTGAACGGGAGCAGGCCGGTCACGGCGATCGCCAGACCGCACATGGTCGCGATGAGCGCCTCGGCCACGCCGCCGGTGATCTTGCCGGCCGCGGCGGCGATGTCGCCACCGCCTTCGCCGAGGGCGCCGAAGGTCCGCATCATGCCCGTCACGGTGCCGAGCAGTCCGAGCAGCGGGGCCGCGGTGATGCAGGTGTCGAGCGTCGGCAGGCCCTGGCCGAAGCGCTGCATTTCCTGGTTGGCGGCCCGGGTGAACGCGTTGCCCATGGAGTGCTCCTTGTGGGTCAGCGCGTAAACGAGGATGCGGGCGACGAAGTCGTTGCTCTTGCGGCCCAGCTCAACGGCGCCGTTCACGTCGTTGGCCTCGACGCGCTCCAGGATCTTGTCGACGAGGTCGGTGTCACGACGGGAATTCTCGCGGAAGATGAACAGCACGCGCTCCACGGCGACCGTGATCATGAGGAACGAAACCAGCAGGATGGGCCACATAATTTCACCGCCGGCCTTGAACAGCTCCATCGGAGTCTTGTTCATGAGGAACGCGAGGGGCAATTGCAGATGGGACAATGCAGAGATCATAGTGCGGGTGTGTATTTACGATGGGATGGGATAATTTCCTGTGTGGAAAGACGAGAGGTGATCGGCCGGGGGTAGCAGGCTTAACGCCACAATGTAGGCAATTACTTCAGATGCAAAAAACTTAGCGGAAACAAATGGTGCTGAAATTCAAATCGCGCTGTCAATGGGCTTTTGTTTCCGCGGGGAAAATTCTTTGCGCGGAGTTTGCGCGCGAGCGCGCAGGAATTGCTGTGTGGGGTATTCTTTGCGGGGAAATTGGCTGCCCGACTAGGACTCGAACCTAGACAGAACGAGTCAGAGTCGTTCGTGCTACCATTACACCATCGGGCAGTGGGGACTCATCGAGTGCCGCGGGGCCAGGCAGCGGATTCGCTCGCGGCAAATGGAGCCGGCGATGGGATTCGAACCCGCAACCGCCTGTTTACAAAACAGGTGCTCTGCCATTGAGCTACGCCGGCAAAAAAGAACCTCGGCGCGAAGCATTACCTGACGGGGAAATTTGAAAAGAACAATGCGATCGAAGG
>CAYMSE010000255.1:0-2621 GCA_964392935.1 uncultured Oleiharenicola sp. | reverse complement strand
CAACAACCGCGCGAAGTGGCGCGACATCTACGCCGCCAACCGCGACGTGATGAAGAACGAGGGCGACTTGAAGGTCGGGATGGAGCTGAAGATTCCGTGAGGACGGCTCACCCCGGGTGCGCGCCTCACCCGGCGAAGAATTTCTGGATGCGACGGAGCGAGGCGACGAGCCGGTCGATCTCCTCCTCGGAATTGTAGAGGTAGAAGCTGGCCCGGGTGGTGCTCGCCAGCCCGAGCTTGCGCATCAAGGGCTGGTTGCAGTGGTGCCCGCCGCGGAGGGCGATGCCATCCTCGTCCGCAAACGTCACGACATCGTGGGCGTGGACGTTTTCAAACGCGAAGCTGACGAGTCCGCCGCGCGGCGAACCGGCGCGCGGACCGATGATCCGCAGGCCGGGGAGCGCGGAGAGCCGCTGCATCGCGACCTGGATCAGCGCGGCGTCATGCGCGGCGATCCGGTCGCGGCCGAGCGCGTCGAGGTAGTCGCACGCGGCGCCGAGCGCGATGGCGTCGGCCACGTTGGGCGTGCCCGCTTCGAACCGTTCGGGGGCGGGCTTCCACGTCGCGCCCTCGTAGGTGACCTGCACCACCATCCCGCCGCCGGTTTCATCGGGGGCGAGGCGGTCGAGGAGCGCGCGCCGGCCGTAAAGGACACCGATGCCGGTCGGGCCGCACATCTTGTGGCCGGAAAACGCGAGGAAGTCGCAACCGATCTGCTGCACATCGAGCGGGCCGTGGCCGATCGACTGGGCGGCGTCGATCACGGTGACCGCGCCGACGGCGCGGGCGCGGCGGCAGAGGTCGGCGACGGGATTGATGGTGCCGAGCGGGTTGGAGATGTGGGTGAACGCGAAGAGCTTCACCTGCGGCGTGAGCAGGCGGTCGAGCGCCGCGAGATCGAGGCCGCCTTCGCCGTCCGCGCCGAGCAGGGGGACGTACCGGAGGGTTGCGCCCGCGGCCTTGGCGGCCTGCTGCCAGGGTACGAGGTTCGAGTGATGCTCGAACTCGGTGGTCAGAACGATGTCCCCGGGCTTGAGGTGGGCGTGGCCCCAGCTGCGGGCGACCAGGTTGATGCTCTCGGTCGTGCCGCGGGTGAAGAGGATTTCCGCCGCGTCCGCGGCGTTGATGAACTGCGCGACGCGCGCGCGCGCCCTCGTACGCGTCGGTCGCGCGCATCGACAGGGCGTGCAGCCCGCGGTGGACATTGCTGTTGTCGCGCTCGTAGTAGCGGACCAGCGCGTCGATCACCTGGCGGGGTTTCTGCGAGGTGGCGCCGTTGTCGAGATAGACCAGCGGCTTGCCGTTCACCTGCTGGTGCAGCACGGGGAAGTCGGCGCGGACGTTGTCCCAGGCGGAGGCCATGTCAGTCCTTGTGGGTCTCGGTGGTGGCCGTCGCGGGATCGCCCTTGGCGGCGTTCAGCGCCGCGTGCCAGCCGAGCGTGGCGCACTTGATGCGGGCAGGAAACTGGTGGACGCCCGCCAGCGCGGCGAGGTCGGAGAGGTTGGCTTCGTCGACCTGGCCGGTCGTCACCAGCTTGTGCACCTCCTGGTAGGTGGCCTCGGCCTCGGCGACGGTCTTGCCCTTGAGGTGAAGCGTCATGAGCGAGGCCGACGCCTGCGAGATGGCGCAACCGGCGCCCTCGAAGGAGATGTCGCCGATCCGGTCACCGTCGAGGCGGAGGTAAACGGTGCACTGGTCGCCGCAGCTCGGATTCTCCCCGTGCGCGACGCGGTTGGCCGTCGGGATCTTGCCGCGGTTCCGCGGCCGGCGATTGTGGTCGAGGATGACGGATTGGTAGAGGTCCGTAAGGTCTTGCATCGGCGTGAATGCGGGAGGCTACGCCGGGCCCCACTTTTGGCAAACAGTGATTGGACGAGTCAGGACCGTGCGGCGCTGACCTGCTGCATCACGTGGGCCATGAGTTTGCGCGCCCGCACGAAGCCGACGATCCGCCGGCTTTGGGGGTCGGCGATGACCGGCAGGTACTTGAAGCCGTGCTCGCGGAAGGCCGCCGCCGCGACGACGGCGGTGTCCGCGGCCGTGATCGTGACGGGGCTGCGGCTCATGAACGCGGTGGCGGGGCTCTCGGCCGGCAGGCCCTGGCCCTGGGCGCGGAGCAGGTCGGTGAGCGTCACCACACCGTCCAGCGCGACACCGTCAGCCGACACGTAGAAAAAGTCCGGACTGTGCCGGGCGAACACGCGCATCACGTCGAGAAGGGTGTCGGTGGGCTTCAACACCGGCGTGGGCGCCGGCTCGATGAAGTCGGCGAGGCGGATCTCGCGCAGCACGCGCATCGCGTCGGGTCGCTGCGCCCAGAAGGTGCTCGAGCGCCGGTTGAGCGCCTGGGTGAGCGCCATCTTCAGCGGGGCCAGCGACTGCGAGATGGTCGTGAAGACGTTCCGGCCCAGGACCACGATCTCGGCCGGGGTGCGGGCGCGCACCGACGCCACGCGCGGCTGGTTGCCGAGCAACGCCTGTTCGCCGAAGAAGTTTCCGGGCCCCAGCGTGGCGAGGACCTCGCCGTCGGGCCGGTCGGGGGAGGCCTGCACCACCTCGACCTCGCCCTGCTCGATGACGTAGAAGCTCGTCGGGGCCTCGCCCTGGCGGATAATGTAGT
>CAYMSE010000254.1:0-2953 GCA_964392935.1 uncultured Oleiharenicola sp. | reverse complement strand
AAGTTCGACGCCCCGAAGGCGACGCTGATGTCCTATATCATCAAGGGCATTCTGGACCGGAAGCTGCCCTGGGCGCTCGTGCTCTTCGGTGCGATGATCACGGTCGCGCTGCAGATGTCCTTCGTCCCGGCCCTGACCTTCGCCGTCGGCGTGTACCTGCCCATCTCGTCGTCGCTCCCGATCTGGATCGGCGGCATGATCCGCTGGGCGGTCGACCGCTGGATGCGGCGGAAGCCGGCCTACGCGGCGATGGACGACACGACCTTCAACGCCGAGGCCGACAAGAGCCCGGGCGTCCTGCTCGCCTCCGGTTACATCGCCGGCGGCGCGATCGCCGGCATCATCATCGCCTTCCTCTCCGGCGTGGAGGGCGTGAACCGGATCGACGACTATCTCCAGAAGCTGTCGACCCGGATCAACCCGTTCTTCAACGGGGCATACTCCGACCTGCTTTCGCTGATCCCGTACGCGCTGCTCTGCGGCTTCCTCTACCTCGTCGCGAAGGAGAAATTCCTCGCGCCGGCGAAGAAGTGACCGGGGCGGCGCGCGCCGCTACTCCTCGCCGTCGAAATAGTCGACGGGCACCGGGCGGAAGTGTGCGCGCGGCGTGCTGAAACCCCACTTCCCGGAATCGGGATAGTGCCAGTAGTCGGCGGGCGGGTCGTCCGCGACGAGCAGGTACGTAAGCTCGTCGGTGCCGGTGTTGGCGAACGTGTGGGCGGCGCCCGGCCGCGCCATCACCAGGTCGTTCGCGCCGACGGCGAAGCGCTCCTCGCCGAGGCGGAACTCGCCGTGGCCACCGAGGAAGAAGTAGCACTCCCACTGCAGGGCGTGGAAGTGGAAGGGACAGGCGATCTTCCCGGGCGGCACCTTGGCCAGCTCCAGGTCGAAGGGGTGTCCGCCCTCGGTGAGGGGCGCGCGGTGCTTTGCGCCGAGCGCGAGCGAAACGCTCTTGCCGACCTGGGCGAACTTCCCTTTCGGCGAGGTCCACTCGTCCCACGCGACGTCGTCGAGGTTCACCTTGCGATGGGCGAAGGGCGCCGGCGGCGGCAGGGTCGGCGCGGGCTTGATCGCGTAGGCCGGGCGCTCCGTCGCGCCGGGAGGCAATTCCTCTTCGCCGTCGTAGTAGTTCGCATCCGTCAGGCGGAAGACCCGTCCCGGCGGCCGCAGGGCCCACTTGTCGGAGTCGGGATAGTGGCACGCGTCGAGGACCGGATTGTCGGCCACGATCAGCACCTCGAGATCCGTGTCGCCGGTGTTGAGGAGCTGGTGTGCCTCGCCCGGTGGGTGGAAAAACACGTCGCCGGTGCGGACCTCGTGGCGCTCCGCGCCGGCGCGCACCGTGCCGCGCCCGCGGCGCACGAGGTACAGCTCCCACTGCGCGAGGTGCGCATGGTGCGGGCACACGGCGCAGCCCGGCGGGATGCGCCGGATCTGGAGGTCGAACGGGTGGCCGCCGCCCCAGGTGCCGGCGTTGCGCACGCCGCCGAGCGCGAGCGACAGGTTGCGGCAATGCGAATGGTACTTCCCGGCCGGCGAGCGCTGCTCCTCCTCGGGCACGGCGTGGAGCTGGATGTGCGACATGGTCGAAGACTACCCGAAAGCGGGCGGGCGGGACAGGGGCAATCGGCGATATCGCGCGCGGCCCGCCGTGACGGTCCGCCCGGGATCCCCCTGCGCCACGCGCGGTGCGCCGTCGGCTTCAGGTCCGCGCCGTGCCGGCATAGGCCTCCATCCCCGCGCACGAGCACACCAGGTTCCGGTCGCCATACACGTTGTCCACGCGGCCGACCGCCGGCCAGAACTTCGCCGCGCGGGTCCACTTGTCGGGGAACGCCGCGACCTCGCGCGAATACGGGTGGGGCCACTCGGTCGCACAGACGGCGGCGGCCGTGTGCGGCGCGTGCTTGAGCGGATTGTTGGCCTTGTCGCTCTCGCCGCTCGCCACCGCGGCCATTTCGCCGTGGATGGAGATCAGCGCGTCGCAGAAGCGGTCGAGCTCGGCCTTGGTCTCGCTCTCCGTCGGCTCGATCATGAGCGTGCCGGGCACCGGGAAGGACATGGTCGGCGCGTGGTAGCCGTAATCCATCAGCCGCTTCGCCACGTCCTCGACCTCGAGCCCGTGCTTCTTCCACGGCCGGAATTCCAGGATGCACTCGTGCGCAACGAGCCCGCCCGCGCCCTGGTAGAGCACGGGGAAGAACGCCGCGAGGCGCTTCGCCACGTAGTTGGCGTTGAGCAGCGCGAACTGCGTCGCGCGCGTGAGCCCGTCGGGCCCCATCAGGCGGATGTACATCCACGAGATGACGAGGATGGAGGCGGAGCCCCACGGCGCCGCGGAGACGGCGCCCTTCGGCTGGGGACTGGGCGTCGCGGGCGGAGCGCTGAAAACATGGCCCGGCAGGAACGGTACCAGCTGCTACGCCACGCCGATCGGACCCATGCCGGGGCCGCCGCCGCCGTGCGGGATGCAGAAGGTCTTGTGGAGGTTCAGGTGGCAGACGTCCGCGCCGATGTGCCCGGGCGAGGTGAGCCCGACCTGCGCGTTCATGTTGGCGCCGTCCATGTAGACCTGGCCGCCGTGCTCGTGGATGACGCGGCAGATCTCGCGGATCGACGCCTCGAACACACCGTGCGTCGACGGGTAGGTGACCATCAGCGCCGCGAGGTGGGCGGCGTGCTGCGCGGCTTTGGCCTTGAGGTCGGCGACGTCGATGTTGCCCTGCGCGTCGCAGGCGACCGGCACGACCTGGAAGTTGCACATGGCGGCGCTGGCCGGGTTGGTGCCGTGCGCGCTGGTCGGAATCAGGCAGATGTTGCGGTGGCCCTGGCCGCGCGACTCGTGGTAGGCGCGGATGACGAGCAGGCCGGCGTACTCGCCCTGCGAGCCGGCGTTGGGCTGGAGCGAGACGGCGGCGAAGCCGGTGATCTCGGACAACCACGCCTCGAGGTC
>CAYMSE010000253.1:0-5219 GCA_964392935.1 uncultured Oleiharenicola sp. | reverse complement strand
ACCCGCCGCGGGCCACGCGCGGAAGCAGCGCCGGGTTCAGGAGACACCCGCCGCGGGCTGGAGCGCGAGACGGGTGGCGCCGAGCAGGTCCTGCATGCCCCCGGCGGTCGACACGGGCTCGACGACGGAGGCCACCGGGGGATGGCTCAGCATCCACGCCAGGGCGACCTGGGCGGCCGACGCGCGCAGTTCGCGGGCCTGCAACGCGAGGACCGCCGGCAGCGCATCGTCGGCGCGGGAGCCGGCGGCGTCCGCCAGCCGCGGTTCCGCCAGCAGGCCGAGCCGGTGTTCCGCGCACAGCGCCAGCGCCTCGCGCTCGCGGCGGCGGGGCGCGCCGATCGGGAATCCCGTCTGCAGCGCCTCGAACCGGCCCCGGCCGCGCAGCTGGGCGCGGTGCAGCGAATCGGCCAGCCGCCACAGCGGGAATTCCGCCGCGACCGCGTGCCGCAACCGGCCGGCCCGCACCAGCTGGTCGCACGCCTCGAGCACGTCGTCGACGTCGCCCAGCTCGTCGTGCCACTCGCAGACGAGCAGGTCGAGGTGCGACACCCGCAGGCGCCGGAGGGAGCGCTCGCAGGCGGCGCGCACCGCGTTGACGCGGGCGATGCTGCCGCCCTGCGCCGGCCATTCGGGACGCAGGCGCGTGGCCAGGACGAGACCGGCCCGGAGACCGGGGCGGTCGCGCAGCCATGCGCCGACGAGCGTTTCCGCCGCGGTGGAAGCCGCGTCCGTCACGACGCCCGCGCACTGCAGGAAGTTCCCTCCCGCCGCGTGGTAGGCGTCGAGCAATTCGCCGGCGCTCGTCGCGCCCACACGGCCCAGGTGCCGGGCGTCGAGTCCGATCTCGGACACGAGCAGGTCGGTGCGGCCGAGTTTGCGCCTATGCATGATGGACGAGGGGCCGGGGTTCGGACGCGGGCGGGACCGGCGCGGTGACGCGGCGGATGAGCAGGCGGCGTTCGCCGCCCGGCGTGGGCCACGTGACGGTGTCGCCGGCGCGGCAACCGAGCAACGCCGTGCCGACCGGCGCGAGGACGGACAGGCGCCCGGCGGGCGCATCGGCGCGCTCCGGGTAGGACAGCACATACGATTCGACTTCGCCGGTCCGCAGGTCCTCGAACTCGACCTGGGCGTTCATGACGACGAGGCCGCGGAGGTCGGCCTGGTCGTCGAGGAGGACCGCGCGGTCGAGTTCCGCGCGCAGCCGGGCGACGGCTTCATGGCGGGGCGAGGCCGGCAGGCTGTTGGCGAGCAGGCGCAATTTGGCGTGGTCGGTGCGGGTGAGATAGATCGGGGCATGGTTCATGATGATTCCTGGGTTTGAGCATGGGGGATCGGACGCCACGGGCGGCCGATCGCGGGGGGAGGGCGCGGGCGTCGTGCCGGACACGCGCGGCGCGCAGGGAGGCAGGGAACCCGGGACGGGGCTCAGGCCGCGAAACGCGAACGGGCGCGGGCGGACTTCAGCTCACGGTCCCGGGACGGCCGGGACAGATGCGCAAGGCGTGGCGCGCCCCCGGGCCCACGGCCCGAGCGGCACGAAACGAAAGGGTATTTTGCGCGCGACGATTCACTCCGAGTGACGAGTGTGCCGCCCCGGGACATTGTCAAGGGCAAGGCGAACGCGCGGGCGCCCCGGCGCGCTTCACGTGGTGACGACGGCGGGCGCGCGCGCCGCCCAGCGTTCGAGGGCGGCGTGAAGGTCGCGTTCGTGGACCGGCTTGCTGATGTAGTCGTTCATGCCCGCGACCACCGCCTTCTCGCGATCGCCCTGCATGGCGTGCGCGGTGAGCGCGATGATGTGGACGGGCGCAGGCCACAGGCCCGTGCCGCCGGGCGCGGCCTCGCGCTGGCGGATGGCGCGCGTCGCCTCGTAGCCATCCATCTCCGGCATCTGGCAGTCCATGAACACGACCGCGTAGGGGATGCGACCGAGCGCCTCGACCGCCTCGCTGCCGTTGGCGACGGAGTCGACCGTGCAGCCGAGCTTGCGCAGGAGCGCGAGCGCCACCTTCTGGTTGACCGCGTTGTCCTCGGCGAGGAGGAACCGGGTCGTCTCGAGCCGCGCCCGCAGCGCCGGCGAGAGCTCGACGGCCAGCGGGCGACGGCTGGCCGCCCCGCCGCCGAGCGCGGCGCGGTCGAGGGTGTTGACGAGGCAATCGAACAGCGCGGATTGCTTGACCGGCTTGGTCACCGACCCGTCGAAGACGACGGCGGCGGGCGAATCGACCGCGGCCGGCCGGCCGAGCGGGCTGCTCACGACGACGCGCAGCCCGGCAAGCGCGGGGTCGGCGCGGATGGCCCGGACCAGCGCGAAGCCATCCATCCCGGGCATTTCCAGGTCAACCAATGCGACGTGGTAGGGCCGGGCGGCGGCCACGGCCTCGTGCAGCTCCTGCAACGCCGCGGCGCCGCTGTCGGCCGCACCGGGTTGGAACCGCCAGGCCTCGAGTTGTTCGCGCAGGACCGCGCGGCTCGTGGCGTGGTCGTCGACGACCAGCACGCGCAGGTCGGCCCCGCCCGGGCGACCCGGCGCCGGCGGCTGGCCCTCGACGGGCTCCTCGAAGCGCGCGGTGAACCAGAAGGTCGAGCCGCAACCCGGTTCGCTCTCGACCCCGATGTCACCGCCCATGAGGCCGACGAGTTTCCGGGAGATGGCGAGACCGAGCCCCGTGCCGCCAAACCGGCGCGTGGTCGACGCGTCGACCTGCGAGAACGGCTGGAACAAGCGCGCCCGCGCCTCCGGCGGGATGCCGAGGCCGGTGTCCCGGACCTCGAAGCGCAGGAGCACGGAACCCGGGGACTCGTGCGCGACGCGCACGCGGGCGACCACCTCGCCCTGCTTGGTGAACTTGAGGCCGTTGCCCAGCAGGTTGGTCAGCACCTGGCGGAGGCGGCCCGGGTCGCCGCGCAGCAAGCGCGGCACCGCGGGCGGCAGGTCCAGGAGGAGCTCGAGGCCCTTGGCCTGGGCCCGCTCGGCGAGCATCTCCAGCGTGCCCTCGAGGGTTTCCCGCAGGTCGAAGTCGAGCAGCTCGAAGGTGAGCTTGCCGGCCTCGATCTTGGAGAAGTCGAGCACGTCGTTGATGACGGTGAGGAGATTGTCCGCGCTGCGCCGGATCGTCTCGGCGTACTCGCGCTGGAGGGGGCCGAGCTCGAGGTCGAGCAACAGGCCGGCCATGCCGATCACGCCGTTCATCGGCGTGCGGATTTCGTGGCTCATGTTGGCGAGGAACTCGCTCTTGGCGCGGCTCGCGACCTCGGCGGCCTCCTTGGCGGCCCGCAGTTCGGCCGTCCGCTCCGCGACGACCTGCTCGAGGTTCTCCAGCTGGGCGCGCGCCTGGCGGGCCAGGTGCCATTTCTCCGTGAGCGCGATGGCGAGCTGCAGCGCCTCGATGTTGTCGAAGGGCTTCTTGAGGATGACGAGCTTGTCGGAGTGGCCGAGGCGCCCGACCATCTCGTCCCAGGAGTAGTCCGAGTAGGCGGTGCAGATCACGATCTGCATCTCGGGGTCGAGCTCCCAGATGCGGGCGGTGGTCTCGATGCCATCCCAACCGGGCGGCATGCGCACGTCCATGAAGGCCATGGCGTACGGCCGGCCGGCGGCCACCGCGCGGCGCACCAGCTCGAAGCCCTCCTGTCCCTGGTAGGCCGAATCGAGCTCGAAGCGCACGCGGGGCCGCGCGGGCGCCGGCGCGTCGCCGAACAGCATCGCCTCGAGGGCGTCGGTGCGCGGCGCCGATTCGTCGCGCGCCAGGATCTTCTGGAAGTCGCCATGGATCGAGCGGTTGTCGTCGACGATCAGGATGCGGAGGTTCGGTTCGGACGGGGAAGTGGTCATGCGCTGGCCTCCGGTTTGAAGGGGATCTCGACGGTGAACGTGGCCCCGTGGCCGCGGCCGGCGCTGGCGGCGGTGAGCGTGCCGCCCAGCTCCTTGGCGGCCAGGGCGCCGCTGTGCAGCCCGAAGCCGTGCCCCTGCGCCCGCGTGGTGAAACCGTGGTTGAAGATGCGGGTGAGGTTCTCCGGCGGGATGCCGACGCCGTTGTCCTCGACGGCGATCCGGACCGCGTGCTCGGTGCGCGTGAGGCGGACGGTGATCTGTTTGTCCGGGCGGCCCGACTCGTCGCAGGCGTACTTGGCGTTCCGCACGAGGTTGATGAGGATCTGTATGACCTTGTGCTTGTCGGTGGTGAGGACCGGGCGCGCCTGGTAGTCGCGGGCGATCGAGATGTCGTGGCGCGCGAGGGAGCCGGCGTTGATCCGCAGGGCGTCCTCGACCATGTCGGGCACGGACACCGTCTCCAGCACGCCGGAGGTGCGGGCGTAGGCCTGCTGCATCGCGACGATTTCCTTCATGTGCTCGACGTTGCGGCGCAGCTGGTCGAGTTCCGCGGTGATCTTGCGGTTTTCCTCGGCGACGGCGGCGGCGAGCGTGTCGAGGTAGTCCGGGATGAGGCGGCCGCGCTCGTCGTGCGCCAGGAAGCCGGCGAGGTCGCCGCGATGCTGCCCGACGAGGGTGGCGAGCTTGGCGAGGCCATGGGCCTTGGTCTGGCGCACGGACTCCGCGACGAGGGTGGCGGAGACGTTCACGCTGTTGAGCACGTTGCCGACGTTGTGCAGCACGCCGGTGGCGACTTCGGCCATGCCGGCCTGGCGCGAGACCTCGAGCAGCTCGCGGTGCGCCTTGGCGAGGGCGGCTTCGGAGCGCTTGCGCTCGCTGATGTCCTCAAGGATGCCGATCTCCTGGACGACCTGGCCGGAGGCGTCGCGCACGACCGCGACGGAAAGCGAACCCCAGACGACGCGGTCGGGACCGGGCACGAAGCGCTCCTCGATGCGGTAGCTGTCGCTCGCCCGGTTCTCGATGTCGCGCTGGTGCGCGACGTGGGCGGACAGGTCGTCCGGATGGATGAGGGCGGTGAGCCGGGCGTAGTCGCGCAGGGTGGCGTCGGGCAGCGCGAGGATGGAGCGAAACCGGGAGTTGAGGTGGTAGACGTCGCCCAGGTCGGCGCGCTTCCAGCAGATGCCCACGGGGGCGTGCTCGAAGATGAGGCGGAAGAGCGACTCGCGGAGCTGGAGTTCGTCGCGCGAATGCGAGAGCGCGGCGGTGCGCTCGGCGACGCGCGACTCGAGCTCGGCGTTGAGCCGGCGGAAGCGTTCCTCGCTTTGCGTCAGGGCGATGGACTTCTGCGTGGTCTCCTCGATCTGGCGGCCCAGCTGCG
>CAYMSE010000252.1:0-5727 GCA_964392935.1 uncultured Oleiharenicola sp. | reverse complement strand
GCCCAGGTGTGCAGCGGCCAGAGCGAGACCAGGATGCCGAAGCCGAACATCAGGAGCCCGAACGCGTAGTGCTGCACGCCGGCGCGGAGGCCCTCCGCGGCGATCGCCTGCTTCAGCGCGATCAGGTCGAAGGTGTTGGCGCCACTTTTCACGTAGAGGGCGATCAGACCGAGGAGCGACAGCATGGCGCCGACCGTGAGGTCGATCGTCATCTTCATCGCCGCGACGTTGCGGTCTCGTCCGCCCAAGATGCCGACAATCAAGAACGTCGGGATGAGCGCCAGTTCGTGGAAGAAGTAGAAGAAGAAAAGGTCGACCGAGGCGAACACGCCCAGCAGCCCGCCGTGCATGACCAGCAGGAGCACGAGGTACAGCTTGAGGCGTTCCGCCTGCGAGCGCAGCGCGTACATGCCGGCCGCGAGCCCGACGATGGCGGCGAGCAGGAACATCGGCAGGGCGATGCCGTTCAGGCCGAATTTCAGCGCAATGCCGTAGCGCGCGAGGCCGGTGTCGACCGCGCTGTAGAAGTGGTAGTGCTGCGCGCCCTCGGCGGGGAACTGGATCCACAGCAGCAGGGCGATGCCCGCCGGCAGGGCGAAGGCCAGCGCGGCCAGCTTGGTTGCGTACCGCTTGGGCAGCCCGAGCGCGATGATGAGGGCCGCCCCGAGCGGGGTGGCGACGGCGAGCTGCAGGAGTTGGGCGTTGGGGAGATGCACGACTTAGAAGACGCCGGCGGCGAAGGCCCAGAGGACCACCGCGCCGAGCAGGAACCAGTAAACGTAGACGTGGAGGCTGCCGGTGTAGAGGGCCCGCACGCCGCGACCCACGAGTCCGACGAAGCCGGCGAGCCCGCCGACGATGCCGCCGGCGAGCAGCAGCTGCTCGATGACGTTCACGAGCATCGCGAAGCGCTGCTGCACCTTCGCCACGTAGTAATCGTAGACCCGGTCGAAGAATTCCTTCAGGCCGACGAGGAAATTGAACAGGGCGCGCGCCCTCACCTCGAGCGCGTCATCCGCCGCCGGCCGGTAGAAGAACCAGGCCGAGCCGGCGCCGACGAGCATCACCGCCAGCGAGACGCCGAGAATCGTGGCGTGCGCCGCGCCATGGGCCTCAGGCACCAGTTCGGCAATGGCGCCGCCGAGCTTGCCGAAGAACCCGGAATAGCCGCCGACGGTCGACAGGAGGGCGAGCAGGATGAGCGGGACGGTCATGACGAGGCCGCTCTCGTGTGCATGCCGGGCTTCCTCGCTGCGCGCCTCGCCGAGGAAGGTGATCTTCCAGACGCGGACCATGTAGAAGGACGTCAGCACCGCGGTGAACGCCAGCACGGCGAACACCGCCGTGTTCTTCTCCATCGCGAGGTAGAGGATGGCGTCCTTCGAGAAGAATCCGGCCAGGCCGGGCATGCCGATGATCGCGAGCACCCCGATGGTGAAGGTAAGGAACGTGACGGGCATCTTCTTCGCCAGCCCGCCCATCTTGAAGATGTCCTGCTCGTGGTGGCACCCGTGGATGACGGAGCCGGAGCCGAGGAAGAGCAGCGCCTTGAAGAAGGCGTGGGTCGTCAGGTGGAACATTGCGGCACCGACACCGGCGGCGATCACCATCTCGTGCGCGCCGTGCTGCGACGAAAGCGAGCCGAGGCCGAACGCCGCGACCATGTAGCCGAGCTGCGAGAGCGTCGAGTAGGCCAGCACCTTCTTGATGTCGCGCTGCACGACGGCGCAAAGCGCGGCGTAGAGCGCGGTGGCGGTGCCGATCCAGGTGATGACCTGCAGCGCCTCGGCGCCCATCAGGACGTTGATGCGGCAGAGCATGTACACGCCGGCGGCCACCATCGTGGCGGCGTGGATGAGGGCGGACACCGGCGTCGGGCCCTCCATCGCGTCCGGCAACCACACCTGCAGCGGCATCTGGGCCGACTTGCCGACCGCGCCGCAGAACAGCAGCAGCGGGATCGCCGTGCTGTAGACGTTGTCGTGCTCCAGCGCGCTGAAGTTCACCGTGCCGTTGGTCCAGTAGCAGAGGATGATGCCAAGCAGGAAGCCGAAGTCGCCGACGCGGTTGACGACGAAGGCCTTCTTGGCCGCGTCGGAGGCGGAGGGCTTCTCGTAGTAGTGGCCGATCAGCAGCCAGGAGCTGAAGCCAACGAGCTCCCAGAAAATGAAAATCATGAACAGGTTGTCGGCGAGGACGATGCCGATCATCGAGAACATGAAGATCGACAGGCCGCCGAAGAACCGCGCGCGCGCCGCGTCGTCGTGCATGTAGCCAAGCGAGAAGACGTGGATCAGGAAACCGACGCAGCCCACGATGAGGAGCATCAGCGCCGCGAGATCGTCGAACTTGATGCCGAGCGAGATCGCGAAGTCGCCGAAGCGCAGCCATTCCCACGCGGCGGTGAAACGCTCGCCGTGCAGGAGCAGGATGATCGAAACCGCCGCGATGACGCCGGCCACGCCGGTCGAGATCCACGACGCCAGCGCGCCCTGGCGCCGCAGGAACACGGCGATGAACGTCGCCGACGCGAGCGGCAGCAGGAGAACGAGGATGGCGTGTTGGAGCATCGTCATGACCGGCGGGGGGTCGAACGACGGAGGTCGAACGACGAGGGCGCAAGGAAGCGATGGACCGCAGGGCCGAGGGCGGCCGGCCCTCGGCGTTCGTCGCTGGACTTTCGACGGTTCGGCATCAGTGCTTCAGCTGGTTCAGCTCGTCGACCTGGACGGTGTGGCGCTGGCGGAAGAGCGCGACGAGGATGGCCAGGCCGACCGCGACTTCGGCGGCGGCGATGGTCAGGATGAAGAACACGAAGACGTTGCCGTCGAGCGTGCCGTTGAACTTGGAAAACGCGACCAGCGCGAGCGTGGACGCGAGCAGCATCAGCTCGAGGCACATGTAGATCACGAGCGTGTTCTTGCGCAGCAGCACGCCGGTGAAGCCGAGCGCGAACAGCAGCGTCGCGACGAGCAGGTAGGCCGGGAGCCCGTAGGTGACGGCGAGCAGCGGGGTCATCAGGGCGCGCCCTCCACGTGGTCGAACCGCTTGCTGATCACGATCACGCCCAGCATGGCGATGAGCAGCATGAAGCCGACGATCTGCACCGGGAGCAGGTAGGTGGTGAAGAGCTGCGCCGCGTAGTCGCGGAAGGTCGGCACCGGCACGCGGGCGGGCGCCTGGACGAGGTCCGCGCGCTGGAACAGCGAGCAGATGCCGACGGCCAGCAGGCCCGCACCGAGCAGCGACGCCGCGACGCTCAGCTTCCCGTACGGCTTCATCGTGCCGGGCGTGGTGTCGAGCAGCATGATGATGAAAAGGAACAGCGCGACGACCGCGCCCGCGTAGACGAGCAGGAGGACGAAGGCCAGCAGCGCGGCGTCGAGCAGCACGAAGAGGCCGGCCATGCCGACCAGCGAAACCAGCAGGAACATCGCGGCGTTGACCGCGTTCTTGTTCGCCACGACGAGCAGCGCGCAGGCGACCGTCAGGACCGAGAAGAGGAGGAAGAGCGTGTCGCTCATTGGCAGCGAGTAGCGGGTAGCGAGTAGTGAGCAGACAAGACAGCGGGCGCGGGCGCATGCTCGCTACTCGCTACTCGATACTCACTACTCGGGTTGGTTTTCATCAATGTGCGTTGCCGTGCTCGGCGGCGGCCTTCTTCTTGTCCCACTTGAAGTGCTGGTCGGGGAGCGTGCCGCCCAGCTCGTAGAGCCGGTCCTTGTGGTTGACCATCTCCGCGCGGGTGTAGCCCGACATCGAGAACTGGTTCTGGAGGAAGATGGCCTCCTCGGGGCAGACCTCCTGGCACAGCCCGCAGTAGATGCAGCGCAGCATGTCGATGTCGAAGGCCTGCGGGGCCTTCTCGACGTGGGCGCGGTTCTCCTCCGCCGCCGGCACGGCGCCGGGCGTGATGCGGATGGCCTTCGGCGGGCACACGAACTCGCAGAGCTGGCACGAGACGCATTTCTCGCGCCCGTTGGGGTCCTTCACGAGCGTCGGCACGCCGCGGTAGCCCGGCGGGATCGGCGGGCGCTGCTCGGGGTACTCCATCGTGACGTTGGGGGCCCAGAGGTGCTTCCAGGTGACCCGCATGCCCGCGAGGATCTGCGGGAAGTAGAGGCGCTCCGCGAGCGAGAGGGACTTGCGTTCGACGACGTAGGGCATGGCGCTCAGAGGGTGGAGTTGCGGAGCGTGGGCTTGAATCCGACCCACAGCGCCGCGAGCGTCGCGGCGGCGAGCCCGGCCCAGGCCAGCGGCCCGAGGTGGAGATCCTTGATGGCGATGGCGGCCGCGTAGACGACGAGGTTGCCGATCGCGAGCGGCAGGAGCTTCTGCCAGCCGAGCTTCATCACCTGGTCGTAGCGGAAGCGCGGGACCGTCCAGCGCACCCACATGAACAGGAAGATGAACGCGAGCACCTTGCCGACGAAGATCACGATCGAGAGCAGGCCGAGCAGGACGGGCTGGTCGGCGAGGTGCAGCCAGCGGCCGAGTTCCGCGAGCGGCACGAACGGCAGCGGGTTCCAGCCGCCGAGGAAGAGGAGGATGAACACGCCGGAGCCCACCATCATGTTCGAGTACTCGGCGACGAAGAACAGGCCCCACTTCATCGAGCCGTACTCGGTGTGGAAGCCACCGACCAGGTCGGCCTCGCCCTCGGCCATGTCGAACGGCAGGCGGTTGGTCTCGGCGAACAGCGCCACGATGAACACCACGGCCGCCACCGGCATGACGAAGACCAGCCAGAGTCCGTGCAGGCTCGCGGTGGTGAAGCCCTGCCACGTGCCGCTCTGGAACTGCACGACGTTGAAGAGGCTCATCGAGCCCGGGCCGCCGGCGGTGTTGACGAGCAGGAAGACCGGCAGCACCGCGAGCGTCATCGAGAGCTCGTACGAGATCAGCTGCGCCGAGGCGCGGATGCCGCCGAGGAAGGGATACTTCGAGTTCGACGACCAGCCGGCGATGATGAGCGAGTAGACACCGAGCGAGGAGACGGCGAAGACGGCCAGCAGGCCGACATCGAGGTTCGCCAGCCCGATCGGCACGAGCTGGCCCGCCGCATCGAGGTAGGCGCCGAACGGCACGACCGTCACGGTCGTGAAGGCGGGCACCATGCCGAGCAACGGCGCGAGCATGAAGTAGAACTTGTTCACGTGCCCCGGCAGCGGGTCCTCCTTGAGGAACATCTTGAGGCCGTCCGCCATCAGGTGGAACACGCCGAGGCGCTGGAGCGCGGGCCCGAGGACCGGCACCCAGGCGAACCAGAACGGGATCGCACGGTTCGGGCCGGGGCGGCCCTGCATCCAGGCGGAGACCTTGCGCTCGATGAGCGAGCAGGCGCCGCCAATCGGGAACAGCACGCCGATGACGCACAGGCCCTTGACGACGCCCTGCACGAGCGGGTGGAGGCCGGACCAGAACTCGATCAGCGCGCTCATGCGTTGGCGGCCGCGGGGACGGCGGCGGGCTTGAAGTGGAGCGTCTCGCCCTCGCAGAAGGGCAGCCCGGCCCACGCGGAGCCGTCGAGCAGCCGGCCTTCCGCCGGGATGGTCGCGTGGCTGAGGCCGGCCAGCGCCTTCGCCTCGCCGGCCAGCGCGGTCCAGACGCGGCCGAGATCGAAGGTGATGATCCCGCCGCCGACGGCGGCGATCAGCTCGGCCAGCGACACGAGGTCGTCCTCGACGCCCTGCGGGCCCGGGACGGCCTTGGTGAATTTCTGGATGC
>CAYMSE010000251.1:0-21072 GCA_964392935.1 uncultured Oleiharenicola sp. | reverse complement strand
GTGAGCGAAGCCGTGCGGGCCGGCCGCCGCGCCCGCGACCTCGTGGCCCGCATCCTGGCGTTCAGCCGCCGCGCGCAACACGACCGCCGCGCCGTGTCGCTGGCGCCCGTGGTGGAGGAGGCGATGCACCTGCTGCGCGCGAGCCTGCCCGCGACGATCGAGATCCGGCTGGCCGTCGCCCCGGATTGTCCGCCGGTGCACTGCGACGCGGCGCAGATTCACCAGGTGCTCATGAACCTCGGCACCAACGCTGCCCACGCCATGCGTTCGCGCGGAGGCGTGCTGACGATCGAGCTGGGACGCGCGGCCCCCGGCAACGCGCTGCGCCGCCGCTTTCCGCAGGTCGGACCGCAGCACACCGTGCGGCTGACGGTGCGGGACAACGGCGCCGGCATGAGCGAGGCGGTGCTGAAGCGCATCTTCGAGCCGTTCTACACCACGAAGGAAACCGGCGAAGGCTCGGGGCTGGGCCTCACGGTCGTGTACGGCATCGTCCAAGACCACCAGGGTGCGATCGTCGTGCAGAGCACCCCGGGCCAGGGCACCACCTTCGACCTCTATTTTCCGTCGGCCGAACACGCGAACGTGCCCCATGCCAGCCCGGTCCCCGCGCCGCCGCCGGCGTTCGTCGCCTTCGGCGGCCAGCGCCGGATCATGCTGGTGGACGACGACGAGCACGTGCGCGACGTCGGCCGGCGCTTCCTCGCGCGGCTCGGTTTCGACCCCGTCGTCTACGCCGACCCGCTCGCCGCGCTCGCGGCGTTCGAGCGCGACCCGGGCGGCTTCTGCGCCGTGATCACCGACCAGACCATGCCCCGCATGACCGGCGTCGAGCTGGCCGCCAAGATCCTCGCCTTCCGCCCGACCACCCCGCTCATCCTCGCCTCCGGGAACCTGAACGCCGAGGTGGAGCACGTCGGCATTCGCCACACGCTGCGCAAGCCCTTCGATCTCGACGAATTGTCCGTGCTGCTGCGCAGCCTGATCGCCGACTCCGCCCCGGATTGAACCCGCCGGACCGTTCACACGTCTGAATGAATGGTCCGTTGCCTCGGTCGCGGCGCGGCGGTTTCAACACTCGCTGACGGCGCCATCCCCGCGCCGAGGTTTCCCGCGGCGCGCCTCCGCGAGTCACGCCGCCGACCCGCCCCATGATTCACCACCGACCGCTTCTTGCCGTCCTCTTGCTCGCCGGCCTCGCCGTGGGTTGCGCCCGCCATGACCCGGCGGCAACCGCGGCCTCCCCGGCCCCGCCCGCGGCGGTGAAGCTGGGCTTCCTCGTGAAACAACCGGAGGAACCGTGGTTCCAATACGAATGGCAGGGGGCCGAGAAGGCCTCCCGGGCCCTCGGCTTCGAACTCATCAAGCTGGGCGTGAGCGACGGCGAAAAGGTGATGGCCGCCATCGACAACCTCGCCGTGTCCGGCGCCGCCGGATTCGTCATCTGCACCCCCGACGTCCGCCTCGGCCCGCAGATCGTCAACCGCGCCCGCCAGAAGGGACTCAAGGTGGTCACCGTCGACGACCAGTTCGTGCGCCCGGACGGCTCGTTCATGACCGAGGTGCCGTACCTGGGCATGTCGGCCTCGAAGATCGGCTATGCGGTCGGCGAGGCGCTCGGCACCGAGCTGCGCCGCCGCGGCTGGGATCCGGCGGAGACCGGAGTCTGCGTCGTCACCTTCGAGGAACTCGACACCGCGCGCGACCGCACCGACGGCGCCATCGCCGCGCTCAAGCTCGCCGGCCTGCCACCCGGGAACATCTTCAAGACGGCGCAGAAGACCACCGATGTGCCCGGCGGCTTCGACGCCGGCACGAGCCTGCTCACCCGCCACCCGGGCATCAAACGCTGGCTGATCGCCGGCATGAACGACAACGCCGTGATCGGCGCGGTCCGCGCCACCGAGGCCCGCGGCCTCGCCCCGGAGAACGTCATCGGCATCGGCATCAACGGCACCGACTGCATCAGCGAGCTCCGCAAGCCGAAGCCGACCGGCTTCCACGGCTCGATGCTCGTCTCGGCGCAGGGCGAGGGCTACAGCACCGCCGAAATGCTGTTCCAGTGGGTCACCACCGGCCGCGAGCCCCCGCGCGAGACCCGCACGCCGGGCCTGCTCATCACCCGCGACAACTGCGAGGCGGTCTGGAAACGCGAGGGCGTGATCCCCTGAGCCGCGCGGCCCTCCCGTGACCCTGGAGCAGCACCGCTTCCTTCGCTTCCAGTACCTGACGAAATCGTTTCCCGGGGTGCTGGCGCTCAACGGCGTGTCCTTCGACGTCGCCGCGGGCACGGTGCACGGCCTGATGGGCGAGAACGGCGCCGGCAAGTCCACGCTGCTGAAAATCCTCGGCGGCGCCCACCCGCCGACCACGGGCTCGCTCGCCATCGGCGGGCGCGAGCACGTCTTCAATGCCGTCGCCGAGTCGATCGCGGCCGGCGTCGCCGTGATCCAGCAGGAGCTCCAGCTCATCCCCGCCATGTCCGTCGCGGAGAACATCTGCCTCGGCCACCTGCCCGCGCGCGCCGGCATCATCGACCGGCGGCGCCTGCGCGAGCTCGCGGTCGCGCAGTTGACGCGGCTGGGCGAGCCGATCGACCCGGACCTGCCGGTCGGCCGGTTGCCGATCGCCCAGCGGCAGATGGTCGAGATCGCCAAGGCCCTGAGCCGGGGCGCGCGGATCGTGGCGTTCGACGAGCCCACCAGCAGCCTCTCCGCCCGCGAGACCGAGCGCCTGTTCGCGGTCATCGGCGAACTCCGCCGCGGCGGCTGCACCATCCTGTACGTCTCGCACCGCATGGAGGAGATCTTCCGCCTGTGCGACGGCTGCACCGTGCTGCGCGACGGGCGCCACGTGCACACGTACCCGAGCCTGGCGGGCACCACGCCCGAGGGTTTGGTGAAGGACATGGTCGGGCGCGAGCTCGGCGCGGCGCTCCCCGACACCGACCACACGCCGGGGCCGCCGGCCCTGCAGGTCTGCGACCTCATGGGACCGGGCCTCGCCGCCCCGCTGTCCCTCGCGGTGGCCCACGGCGAGATCGTCGGGCTCTTCGGCCTCGTCGGCGCCGGCCGGTCCGAGCTGCTGCGCCTGGTCTTCGGCGCCCAACGGGCGCGGGGCGGTTCGGTCCACGTCGACGGCCGCCCGGTGGCCATCCGCTCCCCGGTCGATGCGATCCGGGCCGGGCTCGCCTACTGCACCGAGGACCGGAAGAAGGAGGGCATCGTCCCGATGCTGTCGGTGCAGGAGAACTGCAACCTTGCCGCGCGCCGCCGCTTCCGCCGCCCTGGCGGCCTGCTCAACCGCCGGTGGGAACGGGCCAACGTCCTCCGGCAGATCGAGTCGCTCGGCATCAAGACCCCCTCGCCCGCCCAGCCGATCCGCCTGCTCTCCGGCGGCAACCAGCAGAAGGTCCTGCTCGGGCGCTGGCTCGCCGGCCCGACCAAGGTGCTGCTGCTCGACGAACCCACGCGCGGCGTGGACGTCGGGGCGAAGACGGAAATCTACAAGCTGGTCACCCGCCTCGCCCGCGACGGCCTGGGCATCCTCGTCGTCTCGAGCGACCTGCCCGAGGTGATGCGCCTCGCCGACCGGCTGCTGGTGATGCGCGCCGGCGGGATCGCGGCGGCGTTCCCCCGCGGAACCGCCACCCCGGAGGAGATCCTGGCCCACGCGCTGCCCGAGGAAAAACGCGTGCCCGCATGACCCCGTCCGCCCCCCCGCCGGGCCCCCGCGGCCTGAACGCCCTCCTCGATCGCGCCGGCATGCTGGCGATGCTCGCGGTCCTGCTCGTGCTTTGCACGGTCGCCGTCCCGAACTTCGCGCGGCCGGAGAACCTCGGCAACCTGCTGCTCCAGGTCTCGACCGTCGGCATCGTCGCGAGCACGATGCTGTTCTGCCTGGCGTCGGGCAACTTCGACCTTTCCGTCGGCACCCTGATCCCCTGCGGCGGCGTGCTCTGCGCGCTGATCCTGCGGGAAACGGACAACCCCGCGCTCGCGATCGGCGGCGCCCTCGCCTTCGGCGCCGCGGTCGGCACGCTCAACGGCGTCGTCGTCGCGCGCCTCGGCATCAACCCGCTCATCACGACGCTCTCCACGATGATGATCGTGCGCGGTCTCGCGTTCGTCTTCGCGGACGGCAAGTCGATCGGCATCGGCAACGAGGCCTTCCTGAACCTGGCGAGCGCCGCCTTCCCGGTGATCCACCGCGCCGGGTCCAACGCCGTGCTCTTCCAGGTGTCGACGCCGGTCTGGGTCTGCGCCGGCCTGATGCTGGCGCTCGGCTTCGTGCTCCAGCGCACGATTTTCGGCCGCGACACCCTCGCGATCGGCGGCAACGAGGAGGCGGCGCGCCTCGCCGGCGTGCCGGTGGCGCGCGTGAAGATCGCCATCTTCGCCCTGCAGGGCGTGGCCGCCACGCTCGCCGGGGTGCTGCTGGCGGCACAGTTCGGCCTGGGCGACCCGAAGACCGCCCAAGGCAGCGAACTCTCCATCATCGCGGCGTGCGTGCTCGGCGGCGTCTCGCTGAGCGGCGGCATCGGCCGCATGGGGCACGTGGTCGCCGGCGTGCTCATCATGGGCGTGGTCGAGAACGCCATGAACCTCCTCGCGATCGAGTCGTTCTACCAGTACATCGTCCGCGGCACGGTCCTGCTGTGCGCGGTGATCTTCGACCAGTTCCGCCAGCGTCGGCGCTGACGGCCCGCCGGGTTCAGCCCGCCCGCGGCACCGGCGCCGGCGGCGGCAGCGTGCGGTGGAAATCGATGAAGCGCCGCCGCGCCCAGGAGCGGCGCGACTCGCAGCGCAGGCGCGCGGCGAGCAGCAGGACCAGCGCCGCCGGGTCCGGGATCGGCCCGAGGAGGCGCACGCGCTCGCGCATCTCGCGCAACGGCCGGCCGAGCGGTTCGATGTCGTGGATCCGGGCCCAATGCTCCGCGGGAAACCGGAAGTAGCTGAACAAGTGCGGCAGCGCCGCGTCCACCAGGGCCGCCGCCGCCGGCGAGCCCTGTGCTTCCAGCTTGGCGAGCAAGGCCCGCGCCGCGGCCGCCGCCGCCGCGGCGACGGTCTGCGCGCGGATCGACGCAAAGGCACTCATCACGAAATGCGCCTGCACCGGGCTGACCCGCAGGAGCACCTCCTCCTCGAGCTGCGCGATCCCGCCCTGGTAGGCGGCGCCGGGAAAATGCCGGGCCACGGCCGCGCTCGTCGCCGGGTCGTTGCCGCCGATGAACAGCTGCGTTTCGTGGAGTCCCCGCCGCTTCAAATCCGCGAACACGCCGTCCCAGCCGATGCCCGCCCCATCCGGGAATCCGGCCACCGCCAGCACCTCGCGCGTGCCCTTCCGGCCGACGCCGACCGCCGCCACGAGCGTGTCGACCCGCCGTTCATGCCGGATCCGCTGCTTCACCTCGATCGCATGGCAGTAGACGTAAACCTGCGGCTGGGTGAGCGCCCGGGCGCGCCAGTGCGCGATGCGGCCGGTGAGCGCGTGGCAGCAATTGCGCACGACGCCGATGTTCGCCGCGTCACCCCACAGCAGCCGCGCCGCCGCCTCCGCCCGGGCGACCGACAGGCCGCCATGGTACAACTCCAACATCGCCTCCTCGAGGCTGCTCCGGCGCTGCCAGTGCCGGCGCACGATGGCGGTGGCGGGCGGGGAACTGCGCCCGGACGCCGCCGCGAGGTGGGCCGCGACCCGCGCGGGATCGACGATGCTCGCGGACTCCCCGACCGGGCGCCGCGCGGGCGCGAAGGGCGACAACAGGCCGAGCAGCTGGTCGTTTTCAAGGTCGAGCGCGGCCGTCAACACCGCCTCGGCGTCGGGCGGGATGGCGGGTGGCGGCGTCGATCCGGGGGCAGGACCGTCGGACATGGCAGGTCGGGCGGTAACGCGGGGCTCAGCGATACTGGTACAAGCGCACCCGCAGGATGCCGAAGCGGCCCGGCTCGAGCCGCACGTGCCGGCCCTGGTGGGTCTGGTCGCCGTTGAGCCAGCGCACGTGCTGCCACCGGCCGTCCTCGAAGCGGCCTTCCTCGACGCTCAGCAACCCAACCTGGGCGGCACCGGGCGCGCGCACCTGGAACGTCGTGGTGAGGCCCGCGCCCGCGAGGAGGAACTCGTCGGGCCCGGTCGTGATCACCAGTCCGCCCGACGGCATGACGGCGCTGGAGGCCGCGGCGACCGCGCCGTCGGCCAGCGCCGGGCCGAACGTGCGCTCGAAACTGGTGTGCAGCACGTAGCCGCCGAGCCAGACCTGCTGCGGCTGGCGCTGCTCGGGGCCCTCGGACATCAACCCGGCCATCGTGCCGCGGCCCTGGTGTTCGACGAGGAGCGGCGTGAGCTGGGCGACGAGGTCGTACGCGGCGGCGAGGTACTTTCCCGCCGGCTCCTCGATGGCCTCGATGCCAAACGGACTGAAGCCGATCGCGTTGCCCTCGGCGAAGGCGAAGAGCCCGTTGACCGAGGCATCCACGCTGCGTTGGGCCTCGGGGATGAACAGGGTGTTTCCGTTGCGCGCGTAGCGCCGCATCCACTCGGTGAAGTTCGTGAAGTAGATGTCCGGCGAGAGGAAATCGAGGCTCGGCGCGCCCGCGCGCCACACGTCCATCAAGTGCGGCAGCGGCCCGGCGCTGGGATACTGGCCGGGCTTGTGGCCCGGGCGAATCAGCGCGGCGTTGACATACATGGGCAGCGGGTACTCGGCCTTGCCCTGGGCGACGAGCGTTTCCACGAAGGCGGCGAAGTGCCAGGCCATGAAGATCTCGTCCGTCGCGACGCCGGGGCCGAACACCTCCGTCCACGTGCCCGCGGTCCGGCGCCCGTGCGCGATCCAGAGGTCGCGCACTTCCGGCGCCAGGGTGTCGACGTGGGCGGCGAGGTAGTCGAGCAACGCGGCCGGCACGGCGGACTGGAACGCGCGCTCGGCCACGTCGCTGTGATCGCGCGCCTCGGGGATCATCCCGATTTCGTTTTCCACCTGCACGATCAGCACGGTCTGCTGCGTGGCGTCGACCTCGCGGAGGTGCCGCAGCAGCGCGCGATAGGCGCGGGCATCCACGTCGCGGACCTCGGGGCTGAACGCCGAAAGGATCTCGAGCGGCCGGCCCGCGGAGTCGCGGCTCGGCGGGAACCGCGCCGGGTCGCGCTTCACCCAGCCGGGCACGTAGGTCGACATGCTGTTCTTCCACGCGCCGAACCAGAGCAGCACGAGGTGCAGGTCGTTCGCGCGGGCATCCGCCAGCAATCCGTCAACCGTCGCGAAGTCGAATTTCCCCTCCGCAGGTTCGAGCCGCTCCCAGTACACCGGCGCCACCACGGTGTTGAGGTTCAGCGCCTTCAGCCTCGGCCAGTACGGCCGCAGGTAGGCGGGTTCACCGCTGGAGTTGCCGAGTTCGCCGCCGCGGATCAGGAAGGGCTGTCCGCCGACGATGAGTTGCGTGGCGCCATCGCGCCGCCGCAGGGTGGGAAGTGAGGCCTCCGCCCAGACGGTGCCGGCCGCCAGGGCGAACAGGGCCAGGAGACGGGCCGTTCGCGTGTACATCGAAAATTCAGGTCCGCTGCAGGCGGGCGCCGCACCCCCAACGGTGCGGCACCCGCCCTGGTCGCGACCAACTGGCGAACCCGCCGCCACCGCGATGATCGGCGGCACGCGCCGGCCGACGGCACACCGGGACAGGGCGGGGCGGATTCAAGAGGGGAAAAGCGGGGTTCGGCCGCGGCAGGATGGCGCCGCGCCACGTCCCGTGCGGGACGCCCTATCTCGCCGGCTCCGGCGCCCGGGATTCAAACCGGCAGTGGTGGTAATCGGGCTATAGCCTAGGTCATAGGCGGCGCTAATGTCGCCGCACCCCTCCGGAAACGACTTGCCGGCCGGCGCGGCGCGCCAACGCTCGGGCCATGCGCCGCACGGTCATGAGTTTGCCGGCCCCGACCCGGGAAGCGCTGCGCGCAGGCTCCCGTGGCCGGCACTCCCTGCTTCGGCCGGCCGCCGCGCTGGGCGCGGTGCTTTTTGCCCTCTTGGCGCTGGTCGCCCGGCCGGCCGCGGCGGCCGCGCCGGCCGACAACGTCCTCGGCCTGCCCTTCACGCGGTTTTATTCCTTCGAGGACATCGGCAACGTGTCGCGCGGGGCGCGGCTCGGGTTCGATCCGCTGGGCCGGCTCGCGGTGATCCACTCGGGCGCGTATGTCGTGCTGAACGACAACATCTGGATCGACATTGCCGAGAAGGAATCCAACGGCGCCGCGATCCAGTGCGTGGCATTCGGGTCCGGCGGTGAAGCCTACTTCGGCGCCTTCGGTTCGTGGGGCCTGGTGGAGCTCACCCCGCAAGGCACCCTGCGGCCCCACACGATCGTCCCGCCGAACTTCCCGCGGTGGGTCATGGCGACGAATTTCACCGACATCATCCAGACCCGGGCGGGCGTCTATTTCTCGGGCTTCAACGGCGTCGCCTTCTGGGACCGCACGACCCACCAGCACACGTTCTTCGAGGTGGCGGGCCTGTCTCACATCTTCGCCCTGGGCGAACAGGTGTACGTGTGCTCGCTCAACCTGGGCGTGCTGGCGCTCGACCGCGCCAGCCAGACCGTCCACCCGATCACACCGAACCAGGTGCCCGGTTCGCCGCTCGACCTGGTGACGCCCTTCGACCGCGACCGCGTGCTGCTGACCACCATGGACGGGCACCTCCTGCTGTTCGACGGGCGCACGCTCTCCCCATGGACCGGTCCGCTCAGCGACGCGCCGCGCGGGCGGGTCTCCGCCATCGAGTCGCTCATGGACGGCCGCTTCGCCATCGCGATCGGGGGCAAGGGCCTGTATTTCGTCTCCAAGGAGGGCGAGATCCTCTCCTCGCTGACCACGCCGGAATATCAGCGCGTGACGGACCTGGCCACGCGCGAGGCCGGCGTCCTGTGGGTGCTGACGGAGAACGGCGTGGAAAAGATCCTCTACGACAGCCCGCTCACGGTGTTCGGCCAGCGCCTCGGCCTGCCCATCAGCTGGCCGCAGGTGGTGCGCTGGAAGGACCAGGTCGCGATCGCGTCGAGCGGACGCCTCTACGAGTCCCTGCCCGGCGGCCCCGGGGAGACGACGCGGTTCCAGCTCATCCCGAACCAGCCCCCCGCGGAAATCTGGGGCCTTGCCGCCAACGACCGCCACTTCCTGGCCGGCAGCGCGATGGGGGTTTTCGCCCGCGACGAAGCGGGCGGCTTCCAGCAGGTGCTGGCGGGCATGAACGTGTCGCGCCTGGTGCTGGTGCAGCCGGACCTCTGCATCGTCATCGGCACCGCCGAGATCACCACCCTGCGCTGGGCCGACGGACGGTGGACCGAGGCCACGCCGCGCGTGCCCGGCCTCGGCTACCCGTCGATCATCCATGCCGCCGGGGAATCCGTCTGGGTCGAGCTCGGGGCCAACCGCGCGGCGCGCATCGCGGTGCGCGACGGGCGGCTGCAGGTGCGCACCTTTGAGAATTTTCCCTGGAAGGAACCGCGCTGGATCAACATCGGCGTCGTCGGCCAGACGGTCATCCTCACCGGCCTCGCCGGCGGGCGGATCTTCTTCGACGAGAAGACGGAGTCGGTCGTCGAGGCGCGCGAATTGCGCGAGCTGCTCGACCAGTCGCCGCACGCCGTGGCCCGGATCAAGCAGGACAAGGACGGCACGCTCTGGGCCTCGTACGACCAGGGCCTGCTGTCGATCCGACCCCAGGGGGATCACTACAAGTTCGCCTCGGCGACGTTCCTGAAGATCGCCGACCACTATCCCAACATCCAGCTGCTCCCCGACGGCGATGTCTGGCTGGCCACCGGCCAGTCGCTGTACCACGTGAGCCGGCGCTTCGGCCTCGGTTCGCAGGCCGCCTTCCGGCCGACCCTGGTCTCGGTCACCGACGGCCGCTCGCACCGCACGCTGTTCCGCGACGGCCAGGCGAGCGGCACCTACCCGGTCCTGAAGTACGTCGAGAACAGCCTCGTCTTCCAGTTCTTCGCCGGCAGCTACGCCTCGCGGAAGGCGCCCGTCTATGAGTACACGCTGCGCCGCGGGCCCAACAGCTGGGCGCTGCTCGGCAACGGCTCGGTGCTGACGCTCACCGACCTGCGCGAGGGCAGCTACCGGCTGGAAGTGCGGCTCACCGACGCGGGCGAGGTCATCGGCAATCTCCCGGCGATCGAGTTCGAGATCGAGCCCCCGTGGTTCCGGACCGCGTTCGCGTACGTCTGCTACCTGCTGGGGGCCGCGCTCGCGATCGGCGTGCTCATGCGGTGGGCGGCCTACCGCACCCGCCAGCGCAACGTCGTGCTCGAGAAGCTCGTGCAGGAACGCACCAACGAGCTGCGCCAGGCGATGGAGCAGCTCAACGAGGAGACCCGCAACGCCGCCACCGTCGCCGAGCGCAACCGGCTCGCCGGCGAAATCCACGACAGCCTCCAACAGGGCCTGAGCGGCCTCATGCTGCAGCTCGACGCCACGCTGAAGCTGCCGGACCTGCCCGCCGACATCCGCAGCCGGCTCGCGGTGGCCCGCAACATGGTGTCGTTCACCCGGCACGAAGTGCAGCACGCGGTCTGGGACATGGAAACGCCGCTGCTCGAGGGCACCGAGCTGGGCGACGCCCTGAAGAAGATCGCCGCCTTCATCGACCCGGGCACGGCGAGCATCGTGCTGGGCGTCAGCGGCCCGCCCGCCGAGCTGTCCCCGTCCACCAAGCACCACCTCCTCCGCATCGCCCAGGAGGCGATCACCAACGCCGTGCGCCACGCCGCGGCGCGGACCATCCAGGTCACCCTGGCGTACGCACCGGGCGGCGTGACGCTCACGATCGCCGACGACGGCAACGGCTTTGTGCCGGATGACGTCCTCACGAAGGGGCTCGGCCATTTCGGCCTGCGCGGCCTGCGCGGCCGCGCCGCCAAGATCGGCGGCGAGGTCAGGATCGACAGCGCACCCGGCCGCGGCACGACGGTGACGGTGCACGTGCAGACTTCCGTCCCCTCCTACTCCCATGCAGACCTCGGTTAAGGCGTCCCGCATCCGCATCCTGCTCGTCGACGATCACATTGTCATGCGCATGGGCTTGATGACCGCCGCGAGCGGCGAGGCCGACATGGAGGTCGTGGGCGAAGCCGACAACGGCAACGAGGCCCTCAAGGCCTACCGGACGCTGCGACCGGATGTCGTGGTGCTGGACCTGCGGATGCCCGGCAAGGGCGGCATCGAGACGATCCGCCAGCTGCGCGAGTCCTTCGGCGACGTGCGCGTGCTGGTGTTCAGCAACTACGCGAGCGGCGAGGAGGTCTTCCAAGCCTTCAAGGCGGGTGCCGCCGGTTTCGTCGTGAAAGAGATGCCGCTCGAACGATTGCTGGAGGCGATCCGCCGCGTGCACGCGGGTGAGCAGTACATCCCGAGCGAGATCTCCACGCGGATGAACGGCCGCGTGCTCTCGCAACTCTCCTCGCGCGAAGTCGAGGTCCTCGCGCTCATCGCGCGCGGGCTCAGCAACAAGGAAATCGCCGCCGAATTGAAGCTGGTCGAAGGCACGGTCAAGGTCCATGTCACCAACATCCTCGGCAAGCTGCGGGTGTCGGATCGCACCCAGGCCATTCTCGCCGGGGTGAAGCAGGGCATCATCCAGTTGGAGTGAAGCGGCGCCGGGCGGGAGCTATAACTTAAGGTATAGGGCGGCCATTACCATCGAACGGTTGAATCGGCCGGCGCGCGGCGGAGGCTTGCGTCGACCTTCCAACGCAAACCCCATGCGTTCATCCCGCCAAGCGACCCACCTTGCGGCTCTTCCGCGCCTCGGTTTCCCGGGCGCGCGAGCCACCCCGCCCCGATGAAGATTCGCGTCACGCAAACCGACATCGCCCGCGTCGCGGGGGTGCACAACACGACGGTCTCGCTCTCGCTGCGCAATTCGCGCCTGATCCCCGACGAAACCCGCAAGCGGATCCAGGCCATCGCCATGGAAATGGGCTACTGCCCCGACCCGGCGCTCCGCGCCCTCGTGGCCTACCGCAATTCGCGGCGTTCCAAGCGCGAGCTCGGCACCCTGGCCTACGTGACCAACTGGGATTCCAAGTTCGGCTGGCGCGACCTGCCGGGCCACGCGCAGTATTTTGCCGGCGCCCAGCGGAAGGCCGCGGAGGCTGGCTACCAGCTCGAGCACCTGTGGCTCGGCGAGCCGGGCATGACGCAGCGGCGGCTTGGTGACATGCTCGTCCACCGGGGCATCAGCGGCGTGCTCCTCGCCTCGCACCGCTCCGCCTGCGACAATCTTTCCGGCCTCGAGTGGCCGCGGTTCAGCGTGATCAAGATCGGGGCTCATCCGCACGCTCCCGCCGCCCATCGGGTGACCGAGGACTACGGCGACGCGCTGCGGCTCGCCATGCGCCAGGTCGCGGGCGCCGGCTACCGCCGCGTCGGCTTCGTGCTTTCCGCCGAGTGTGACGACGCCACCGACCAGGCTTGGTCCACCGGTTTCTTCGCCGAACAGAGCCGCCATCGCGCCCGCGATCGCGTGCCGCTGTTCCTGTTGCGCAATGCCACCCCGCTGCTCCCCGGTGAATTCCGGCCCGCCGCCGCCGAGGAGGCGCTGGCCTTGGAAGATTGGTATCAGGAGCACCGGCCCGACGTGATCCTCGGCCTCGGTCCCGAGATCCCCGCCCGGTTGGAGCAGCTGGGCCTCGCGGTGCCCGACGACGCGGCGTACATCGACCTGGCCCTGCACAAGCCCGAGGGCCAGCTCGCCGGCGTGCAACCCAACTGCGAGCGCGTCGGCGAACTCGCCGTCGAACTCCTGGCCGCCCAGCTTCTCCAGAACAACTTCGGCCTGCCCGCGTTGCCCACCGTAACGTCGGTGAGCGGCACTTGGTGCCCGGGTGGGTCGCTGCCCATCGCCGCGGAATCGCGTCGGAGCGAACTCTCCCGCGGTACGCCGGTGCGATGCGCCTGAGTTGCGCCGCTTCGGCCGGCCCGCGGCCCCGCGGGCTGCGGACTTTCGCCGCCACGGCCCTCGGCCTGCTGCTTCTGGTGGGCGCGGCGGGAAACACGCCCGCTGCCAACGCCGCCGGTGACAAGTGGGTCGCGACCTGGGTCACGGCGGTGCAGGCCGTCGAGGACAGCAACCTGCCCCCGGCCCCCGGCTTGGCGCACGCCTCGCTCCGCCAAGTCATCCAACCGACGTTGGATGGCACGAAACTCCGCCTCACCTTCTCCAACGCCTTCGGGGAGCAGCCCCTCGTCTTGGGGGCAGTCACCGTGGCGCAATCCGCCGGCGCAGCCCGCCTCGAGGCCGGCACCGTCCAAGCCGTCACCTTCAATGGCCAAGCCGGTGCGACCATCCCGCCCGGAGCGGCGATGATTTCCGACCCGCTGCAGTTCACCGTGCAGGCGTTCGGGAATCTCGCCATCACCGCCTACGTCACCGCGTTGCCGGCGCCGCTCACGGGCCACCCGGGTTCCCGCACGACCTCGTACCTGCTGCCCGGCGACCACACCGCGGACACCGAGTGGGCCAACTCGATTCCAACCGACCACTGGTACCTGCTCGCCAGCGCCGACGTCTGGGCTCCGGCGGACGCGGCCGCCATCCTCGTGCTCGGGGATTCGATCACCGACGGACGCGGCTCGACGACCAACTTGAACGATCGCTGGCCCAACCTTCTGGCGCGCCGCCTGCACGCGGATCCCCGGACGGCGAACATCGCGGTGCTCAACCAAGGCATCGGCGGCAACCGCCTGCTGCGTCGCGGCCTCGGCCCCTCGGCCCTCGAGCGCTTCGATCGCGACGTGCTGGCCCCGCCGGGAGTCCGCTGGGTAATCGTGCTGGAGGGCATCAACGACCTCGGCACGGCCGTGGGCGCCCGCACCCGCGGCGAACCCGCGGCCACGGCGCAGGAAATCACCCACGCCTACGACCAGATGATACAGCGGGCCCGCGACCATGGGCTCGTGGTTTATGGCGCCACAGTCATGCCATTCGAAGGCTTCGACGCGTACTACACTCCGGCCAGTGAGGCGGACCGTCAGAGCGTCAATGCCTGGATCCGGGAGAGCGGGCGGTTTGACGGCGTGATCGACTTCGACGCGATCACGCGGGACGCCGAACATCCGCTCCGCCTCTCCCCGGCCGTCGACAGTGGTGACCATCTCCACCCTTCGGCCGCCGGGTACCGGATCATGGCCGAGGCGGTTGACCTGAACCTGTTCACGTCACCGGAAAGATAGTCTCCCGACGCATCGTTGTCGCGATGGGTGGCGGAGCCGGCACCCGGCCGACCCGCGAGACCAGTCCCCGGTCTGCATCCGCGATGCGCACCTCCTGGCACCAGCGCCACGCTCCCCTCGCGATCGCGCCGCAGCCGCCGGTCGACGGGGAGGTTTCGTCGGCGGGCCGCGGGGAACCGCGGTTGGCCCCGTCCGCGTCGGCGCGGCCTGCCCGCCACTGTCCGATGCGGCCGGCCAGCTCCGACGCACCCTCGCCCTGCGGCGGAGCGGGCCCGGCGAAGTTCGATCCGAGCCAAAAAAAAGCCGGCCCTCGCGAGGGCCGGCTTCGAGAGATTCACGAACTCAGAACGTGAACGTGTTCGTGACGAACCATTCCTGCGTCGGGGTCACGCGCACGGACGCCCAGGTGTGACCGTCGGGTTCGACCGAGATCGGGAGCAGGTCATTGCCCTGGCCGACATTGCGCACGTTCAGCTGGATCTTCCAGTTGAGCTTCTTGTTGATCCGGCGCTCGTAGCTCGCCCAGAGATCGAGGGAGCCTTCCGACGGGCCGTAGTAGGGCTTCGTCAGATCGAAGCTCGCCTGACCGCCGGTGCCCGGGACCACCGGGTAGCCGATCACGACCTTGTCCTGCCAGCGGTAGCTGGCACCCACGCCGACGTTCTTGAGGAAGCCGTGCGTGAACGTGTAGTTCGTGACGACGTTGTAGCGCCACTTGCGGAGCTCGGAAGCCGCGGTGTTCTCCTGCAGCTTGAGCAGCGTGTACTGACCGCGCCAGGGCAGCCAGTCCTGACGGAGCTCGTTCGCCGAGGAGTAGTCCGAGTTGAACCGCACCAGGTCGCCGCCGGGACCAGCCATCACGGTATCCATGTAGGCGACCAGTTCGTCCAACACCGGGCCACCGACGTTCGTGCGGACCGCGGTCGTCTTGGAGGCATTGAAGGCAATGCGCCAGTTCGGCAGCGGGTTGGCGGTGAATTCGAACTCGTAACCCTTCGACATCGTATCCGCCGTCACCTTGAAGTTCTGCAGCAGCGGGGCCGTACGATAGTCGTACACGCTGGCGGTGTCGGGCTGTTTCGGGCTGGTCTCATACTGGCCGCGGGTCTGCAGCGCGGACTGGGTCGTCGGTCCAACACCGTAGTTCCACGCGGTGAAGTAGCCCTTGGCCGCGAGCCACACCTGCATGTCGTTGAGGGCTTGCAGCGAGGCATCGCGACGGGCATCGGCCTGCGCCTGCGTCTCCAGCGTCGCGCCGGCGGGGATGTTGGTGTTGGTCGGATTGCCGGAGGCCACGGGACGACCGTTGGCACCGATCCAAGCCGGGTCCCACATGTAACGGATGCCGGCGAAATGCCGCGTGTCCGTCTGTCCGGCGGAAGCCCAGTTGTAGAGCGACATGTAGTAGGTCTTGATGTTGCGCCAGTTCATCGCGTCGCGGATGGTGTTGTAGATACCGCTGTTATCGAGCGGCGTCTCCGCACCCGTGAGGCTGGTTTCATACTTCACCACGCGGAAGGAATACTTGCCGTCCTTCGTGGAGAGGAGGACGCCGTAGTCCTTCGTGGAACCGGTCGGGTTCGGGATCGGCGTGCCGTAGATGTCGCGGCGGACGTCCGTGACCTGGAAGTTGTTCGACTTGTTGTAAGACAGGCTGACGTTGATCGGCAGCGGATCGTGGTCGCCGAGCAGCTTGTTGATGTGGATAACCAAGCCGCCGGCCGTCGAATGATCCTTGAAGATCTGGTTCGTGGGGTACGCGTCGGGCAGCTTGTAGACATTCGGATCCAGGTTGTACGCGCCACGGGCACCGGCGCCGGAGAGGAGGGGCGCCGTCGCGAGCTTGCTCTTCACTTCGTCATAGCGCCAACCGAGGGTCGGCACGATGGCGTCGTTCCAGAGGAAGCCCTGCCACGAACCGGCGAACGACCGCGTCACGCGGAAGCTCTTGGACGCGCCCGTGATGAGGGTCAGGTCGGCACCGTCGTTGTAGCGGATCAGCTCGTTGTGGAAGTTGCTGTTCCAGCCGACGTAGTTGGCGGGATTCGAAACCTGCGTGTAGCCGGAGTACGGCGTGCTGCCGTCATAACCGGGACCGCCGTTCGCGTTGTACTGCGGCTGGAGGTTGGCCGGGACCGTCCACGCCGCGTTGTAGGCGGTGGTGGTCGGCAGCGGCCGCCAGGTCGCGTCAAACTGGTAGATGTTGCCATCCTGAAGGGTGACGTTCGAGCCAATGCCGGAGATACGGGCACCGGCCGCCGAACTCGCGTCTTTCAGCGTCGGCCCAAGGTAGATGACCGCCACCGGCGGCAGATTGTTGAGACCGTCGGGATTGCCCTGGGTCTTGAAGGTCGCATAGGCCGTGGAATTGCCGTACATCTGCCACGAACGATTTTCCGTGAAGTACTTTTCGTTGCTGTACACGCCGTTGAAACGGTGCTTGCCGAGCAACTTCACGAGGAAGTCGCTGTGCAGGAAGTCGCGGGCGCGCAGTTCACCAAAGACCGAGGCGCGAAGGTACTTGCGGTCGCTCTGGTAGGAGCTGCCGCGACCGGGACCGCCGGCGACGAACGGGCGGCCGAAGTTCGAGTTCACCACGTTCGTGTTGCTGGAGTTGTTCTGCCCGATGACGTAATCTTGGAAGTTCTGCAGCAAGTCGATGTTGATGGCCGGCTGGAAGCCCAGGAGCGCCTCACCGCCACGATTGTACTTCTGGCGATCGTAGGTCAGCTGCACGCCGAGACGGTCGTCAAAAGCCGTCTGGCTCAGGTCGATGTTGTACGCATCCCAACCTTCCCATTCCTTCTTGGTCGGGCCATCGATGAGGTTGTTGTAGAAGTCGAACACCGTCGGGTCGGTCAGCGACATGTTGCGGTATTGACCGTACTGGGAATTGGTCAGGTGCGCATTGTTGGCGTAGGCATTGAAGCTGCCCAGCTGCGAGAACACGTCCGCATAGCGCTGGCCCAGGAGATTGACGCCCGCGCCCTGGGGCACGCCGGCGGCGTTGAGCGCCCCGGAGTTAACGTAACCACCATAGATGCGATAGAGTTGGTTGCTGGCACCGTCGACGAACCAGACGGGCTGCTGCTGGTTGGCATAGCCGCTCAGCCACGGATTGAAGGTCGAGGCGGACGAGCCGAGGTTGTAGCCGTTGCTGACGGCCAGCTTGCCCATGCCACCCATCAGGTTGTTCGGGTCGAGGTTGATCGGGCGGAACCACGGGGTGATGCGGTCTTCGGGCGGGACGATGCGCGGGCGGTTGGCCTGGATGTCGCCGTGCTCGTACTTGATCTTGATGCTGGTGTGGTACGACGGATCCTTGAAGAGCTGCGGGTCGAAGCGGATCGAACCGTAGATGCGCTTGTCGTTTTGGAAGGCCGGCTTCTGCTGGTACTTCTCGTGGTTCCACAGGCCGTCGATGCGGATCGAGAGGACGTCCTTGAGGAGAACCTGGTTCACATCGAGGCTGGCGCGCTGGCTGCCGTAAGAACCGACGCGGTACTCGGCGCTGCCGCGATTGCGGAACGAAGCGGCGTTGAGCGAGGCATTGACGATACCGGCGGGACTGCCGAGGCCGAAGAGGATCGAGTTCGGGCCGCGCTGGATGTCGACGCGGTCGACGTTGTACGAATCCCACGGAATGTCCGTGACGAAGAAATCGCGGGTGTTGTCAGCCGAGGCGAGACCGCGCACGCGCTGGGCGCCGCCCGGGGCGCGCAGGGTGCTCGTCTCGTCAACGGAAGTGCCGTTGCCCAAGCCGGCGTATGTGCCGCGCGTGCCCGCGACTTCGGCATTGGTGGTGTATTGCAGCAGGGTGGAATTGTCGGTCGCACCGATGTCCTGCATGAATTCCTTGGTGACTACCGAGATGGCCGCACCGACATCCTTCAGGTCGGTACGAATGCGGGTGCCGGCGAGCGTCTGCGTCGCCTGGTAACCGTTGTCTTCGGATGCGTTCACCTCGAAGGGTGAGAGCACCAGGACTTCCTCTTCTTTCTTGGCAACAGGAGCCGCGGGGGCGGCCGTCTGGGCGAGCAGGCCTTGCCACATGCCGGAGGCAGCGAGCAATCCTACAACAATCGATCGATTGGTCTTCATGGGGTTGGGTGAATGCTGGTGTGGTTGCGAAGCGGGGGAACGCTGCGCACGGCGGGAACTAGCTAGGTTTCTTTACTTCACGCCGTCGTATTGGTGAAAATACGGTGAGGGGCTGACGGCAACGGACCTCCCATTCTGACTTCTGAATGAAAGTGCCGTGCCGCGTGTCATACAGTCCCTTCACCCTCAATCGCTTGTCTCATGAAATCCCATCGGCAGGAACTCTGGTTCGAGGTCCCCGAGCGCCGCGCGTTCCTCAACATCACCCCCCAGGTCGAATCGGCCGTTGGCGCCAGTGGCGTGCGGGAGGGGCTGTGCCTGGTGAACGCCATGCACATCTCCGCTTCCGTCTTCATCAATGACGACGAATCCGGCCTGCACGGTGACTTCGAACGCTGGCTCGAGAAACTGGCGCCCGAGAAACCCCACGCCCAATACCGTCACAACGACAGCGGCGAGGACAACGCCGACGCGCACCTCAAGCGGCAGATCATGGGTCGCGAGGTCGTCGTCGCGATCACCGCCGGCGCGCTCGACCTCGGTCCGTGGGAACAGATATTCTACGGCGAGTTCGACGGCCGCAGGAAGAAGCGGGTTCTCATCAAGATCATCGGCGCCTGATCAGCGGCCCGCGCGATTGAGCACCGGCCGCACCTCGACCGCCATGCGATAGTCGAGTCCGGGACACTGACGCGCGATCGCCACCGCTTCATCCATCGTGGCAACGTTGAGCAGGACATAACCACCGACGATCTCCTTGGTTTCCGCGTACGGTCCGTCGGTCACGACCGTTTCACCGTGGGCGCCGCGCAGTATCTTGCCGGCCTGGTCCAGGCCGTTGGTGCCGGCGACCAGGCCCTTTTCCTGAAGCCCGGCCATCCACGCGCCGAAACGGGCCATGATCTTCTCCAGCTCCTTGGGTGTCGGACCCGGACCGGAGCCGGGTTGGCGGAGCAGCAGGAGGTGTTGTCGGGTGGAGGGGCCGGATTTCATGGGGGAAAGGAGCCAACCAGACGACGAACGACACCGGCGATTCCGGACACCTTCGCGCCGGATTTTTCGAAATGGCTGCGCTGGGCCCCGGTGCTATTGCAGCGACAGGAACACCCGCGGGCCCTTGTTCTCGCCGGGCTTCGCCTGGCCCTGCGCCAGGAACAACCGGTCGGCGGCGATCTTGCCGTCGTTGATGAAGTAGTCGCGCACGCGCTCGGCGCGCGCCGCCGCCAGCGCCCGCAGGTCGTTGTCATCGACCGTCATCGTTTCAGCCAGGCGGCCCGTCATTTCCTCGAGCGTGGGTCCGGCCGGTCCCGCGGGCCCGGCCGGTGGCGTCGCCGCGGCGGCGGCCGGCGCGGCGGAATCGCCCGCACCCCGGAAGGTGATCGCGTCCACGACTCGTCCCAGGAAGCTGCGCTTCGGCTTCGGCGGAGCAGCCGCGACCGCCGGTGCCGGCGGCAGCGGGGCGCCGAATTCCGTGCCCGGCGGAAACTTCTCGTCAAAGAGCTTCTTCACCATCGCGGCCTGCGCCTCGGGCGCGATCTCCAGCTTGTCCGGCGGCGGAATGTTGGGATCAAGCGCGTGCCGCTCTTCCCAGATCTTGCCGCGCACCCGCGCGGCAAACTTCCGCTGCTTCAGCGCGAAAGTGTCGGCCGGACCGTCGAAGCCGCCCTCGATCCCGAGATTCAGCCCGGGCCGGTTCGTCAGCGCCTGCACCATGGTCTCGAGCTTCTTCGCCTCGGCCGGCAGCAAATCCGCCGCCCCGGGCGCAAACTCCTGGTACGCCAGCTCGTCCCCCCCGCCCCCGAACATCGAGCCGAGCAGCGCGAACGGGGAGACCGCCGCCTTCGTCAGCAGGTTGACGATCACCCGCACCACCACGCGCCCGATGCCAAAGCTCGGGTCATTGACGTCGCCCGCGACCGGCACGTCGATGACGATCTGCCCGTTCAGGTCCTTGAGCAGCGCGACGCCGAGCCGCACCGGCAGCTTGGTCGCGTCCGGACTTTCGACGGGCGCGCCAAACGTGAATTGGTTCAGGGTGATGACGTTCGTGGCGTCGAGCTGCGTGTCCTCGAGCTTCGCCGCCACCTCGAGGTTGAGCTTGCCGCGCGCCAGTTCGTAGCCGGCGAACTTCGCGCTGTACGGGCTCAGCGGCAGCAGGTCCACGTTCTTGAATCCGATCCGGAGGTCGACGAACTTCTTCGCCCCGAGCGGATCCAGCCGGCCCGCGATGCTCACGGGACCGGCGCCGTCCACCGACGCCTTCAGGTCCACCTCCGCCCGCGCCATGTTTTCGGACGAGAGCCCGGCAATCGTCCCGCCAAACTGCGTGATGGCCGTGCGCACGTTGGGTTGGAGCGACCGGTCGGTGAAGCTGAAGTTGCCATCGGAAATCACGACCCTGCCGATTTCGATTCTGGGCGGACCGGCCGAAGCCGTGGGGCTGGCGGTTGCACCCGCGGGTGTGGGCGCGGGGCTATCCCCCGAGGGCGCAACCGGCGGCGAGGACCGCGCGACCGTCGCGAGGTTGAGTGACTTGTCGGCATTGACGACCACCCGCGCGTACGGGGCCGCGATGGTCACTTCCGCGAGCGCCAGCGCGAGCCGCCCGTCGAGCGACGCCTTGATGCCCTCCAGCGAGAGCGCGGCGAACCCCGCCAGATCCTCGTTCTGCGCCCCATCGACCAAGCCCAGCTTCTCCACGCGGACGGCGCCCTCGAAGGCGACCGCGGGACCGGATTC
>CAYMSE010000250.1:0-9913 GCA_964392935.1 uncultured Oleiharenicola sp. | reverse complement strand
CTGGGCGAACTCACCTCAAGCGAGCGTCAATCCGGTCAGCCGCGTGGTCCCGGGCGGGAGCTGGTAACGCCGCCAGCCGGCCGGAGACTCGCCGTCCAAGGGCACGAGCGCAACGCGCTCGGATGCGCGCAACTGGATTTCCGCCGCGCAACCCGCCGGCACTTCCAGGTCGAGCGTGCGCTCACCCGCCCGACCCTGGGCGTGAAACCGAACGGGACCGACCGCGGTGTGGGCCGTGACGGCGAGCTCCGCCAGATCCGCGAGCTGCGGCTTGAGCCCGAGGCGCTTGAACCCGGGTTCCAACGGACGCAGTCCGACCAAACCATGCAGGGTCACGAACAGCGGCGCCACGCAGCAGTGGCTCCATTGGTTGAACGTGTCCGGCAGGATCTTCCAGCCTTCCTGCAGCGTGTTGTTGAGTCGCACGGAATCCATGGTGGCCCAGCGCTCGCGGTAGTCGCGGAGCACGGTGTCGACGCGGCCCGCCTTCGCCAAGGCCCACAGGCGCCAGCCGGCGTTGCACGGGTAGCTGAGTCCCATCTCCGGCGGACAGGTCGCGAGCAGCCGCACCGCCTCCGCCGCGTCGCCTTGCGGACATTGGTCAAAGAGCACCGCAGTCGCCAGCGAGCGGTCGCAGTACCGCCGCGCCTTCTCCTCGTCGAGCCACGGCCGGTTGCTCACAAAGGCGCGGACCGCCGGGTCCCAGAACGCGCGTCGCGCCGCGGCGAGCAACTCCTCGCCAAGGGCGACGGCCGTCTCGGCCCGCCGCGCATCGCCGGCCGCCCGGCACAGCGGGGCGAGCGCGTGTTGGAGCGCGGCGGCGGCGTACAGGTTGAACGCACACTGCTTGTGGCGCTGCTTCGTGTAGGCATCGACGTCCATCCACACGACCGGCACGCCCAGGTTCTCCACCGCCAGCAGCCCGTCGCGGCACCGCAGGGATCGCAGGAAATCCGTGAAGCGCAGCAGGCGCAGGAGGGGCGCCTCCACTGCCGCGAAATCTCCCGTGTAGCTGTAGTGGTGCCAGCAATCGAACATGAAGCCGACGCCGTGGTCGACGATCGGCCCCCAGTCGCTCAGGTCGAGCTGGCGCTGCGGCAGGCGCGACAGCCGGTCGAAGGCCGGCCAGCAATCGAGGAAGAAGCCGTCCTTCGTCAGGCCCTGGCTCCACGTCTGCAGGTAGCGCGCCGGCAGCCGCGCCTCCCCGAATGCCAGGTGCACCGCATGGAGCTGGTGGCCGCCGTCACCGCTGTACTGCTGGCGCTCGCGCGCCATGCCGTCGACGAGCGTCTCCTGCGCGCAGTTGTGCAGCGTGTTGATCGCGGCGTCGAACAACCGCTGCAGCGCCGGCTCGGCGGTGCGGATTTCCGGCGCGTGGGGCCAGGGGAACATCCGGCGGCGGACGCCGATGCCGCTCACGGAGACTTCGCCGGCCGTCGCATGAATGTGGAGCTGCAGCCAGCGCAGGCTCTCGAAATCGAAGGTCTCGAATTCATTCCGCCCCTCGCGACAGATGAAGCGGCTCCAAGAATTGAAGTGCGAGTTTGCCAGGCCGGGCCCGAACGGATCGTGACCCTCGTGCACGAGCAGCTCGACAACAGTCCCCGCCGGCGCGTCGATCGCGAAATGAGGCCAGCCCACGACCTGCTCCGCCAGTTCGAAGGTCAGCACGGCCCCGCGCCGGCCATCGGCCGCGACCGTCCACTGGCCGGCGGCACCCGCCCGGGCCGACGCCTCGCGCACGACGTCGAAGGCGGCGGGCGTGAGGAACTCGAAATAGTCACGGACCGGGCGCTTCCACTCCAGCCAGTGCGACTCCGTCAGCCGCACCGCAGGCACCTCCGTCTCCTGCAGGAGCGGGATGGATCTTGGTCGCAGCTCCGTGTCCGCCGGACCGCGTCCGGTATCGAGGCTGTATTCGTAGTAGCCGGTGGAAAGCGCCGGCCGGTTGGGCGAGCCGTCGAGCGGCATCGCGGACAGCCAGTCGGACGAGGGCGTGAAGTCCGGCCGGTCCCAGCCGTAGGGAAACGCCCGGGCGTCGAATTCCTCCTGGAGGGAGCGCAGGTACCAGCGCTTGTAGTGACCCGGCTGCCAGGCGCGGCAAAGCAACACGCGCCAGGAATCGTCCGATACGATTCGCTCCACCGCGCCGTCGCCGTAGTCCAGTTCCAGCCAGAACAGGAAGCCCGGTTTGCCAAGCGGGGCGGTCCCGTCGCCGTGGCCGAAGAACAAGACGGTCGCGCCCAGGACGTTTTCACCGGCCTGCAACGCCTCCGTCAGGTCCAGCGGATCGGCCTCGGCCCAGCGCGGATCGCTCGGGGGCGGGCCCCATTGGATCCGCCGGCCGTTCAGCGCGAGCCGGTAGCGACTGTCGGCGCAGATCCAGCCCGTGGCGCGCCGCGGCTTCGCGCGCAACGAGACCGTGCGGCGGAACAGCACGAAGCTGTTGGGCAGCGTTCGCTCCGACGGATACCAGATCCACCGCGCCGGGCGCAGGTCAGGCAGCGGAAAAGCCGGGGGCGACGGCCGCGCGTCGGAGGCAAAGCCGGCCGGGGTTTCCGGCGTGGTGGGGGTGGCGGCCGCCGCGGCGCCCAGGGCGGCCAATGTGCCGCCCGTCACGACCGACTGCCGGAGAAATTCGCGCCGGGAAACTGACATGGCGCTGTTTTGGCAATCCGCGGGCGCGCCACAAGGCGGAACCAGCGCCCGCCCCGGCCCGCTCCGCCACGCAGGAGGCTACGCCCGCTTCAGGCACTGCTTCATCGCCGCGGCGAGTTCGCCAATCTGGTAGGGTTTCGGCAGGAAGAGAATTTCCATTTCCGGCGGGATGCCGGCGCGGGCCAGGTCGAGACTGTAGCCGCTGGTGATGACGACCTTCACGTCGGGCCGCTCGCCTTTCAGGCGGCGCGCCAGGTCGAGGCCGCTCATGCCGTTCGGCATGACCATGTCCGAAAAGACGAGCTCGACCCGCGGTCCTGCCTGCTGCCACACGCGCAGCGCATCGGGCCCGTCGACGGCGGACAGCACCTCGTAGCCGAGATGCCTGAGCGCGAGGACCGCCATCTCGCGCACCATTTCCTCGTCCTCGACCACCAGCACGCAACCGCCGGCCGAGGCGCGCGCGGGCGGGACCGGCGCGAACACCGGGGTCGGCGCGGTGATCTGCGGCACGTGGATGCGAAACACGGTGCCGCGCCCGACCTCGCTCTCGACCTCGATCCAGCCGCGGTGCTGGTGCGCGATGCCGTAGACCGTGGCCAGGCCCAGGCCAGTGCCCTTGCCCTGCGCCTTGGTGGTGAAGAACGGCTCGAACAGATGACGGCGCGTGGCGTCGTCCATGCCGCAGCCCGTGTCTTCGACGACGAGCCGCACGAAGCTGCCCGCGCGCCGCTCCGGATGCTGCGCGACGGCGGCGGCGTCGTAGGTAACCGAGTCGACGCCGATCCGAAGCCGCCCGCCGCGCGCCTGCATCGCATCGCGCGCATTCATGCAGAGGTTGGTGAGCGCCTGTTCCATCATGCCGACGTCGCCCTCCATCCAGGCGCCGCCCGGCGCCCGCTCGACCGTCAGCTCGATGTTCTCGTTCAGGATCCGCTCCAGCATCTTCAGCAGGTTGGCCACGACCTCGTTCAGGTCGATCGGCTTGGGCTGCACGATCTGCCGGCGGCTGAACGTCAGCAGCTGGCGCGTGAGGCCGGCAGCGCGCTTGGCCATCTTCTCCAGTTCGCGCACCGGCTCGCCCACGCCGGGGGGCAGGTCCACGGACAGGCCGAGCAGGTTCAGCTGCATGAGCATCGCCGTGAGAATGTTGTTGAAATCGTGCGCCACGCCGCCGGCGAGCTGGCCCACGGCCTCCATCTTGCGGGCCTGCGCCAGTTGCTCGGAGGTCTTCTCCAGTTCCGCGGTGCGCTCGAGGACGCGCCGTTCCAGGTCGTCGATCCGCAGGCGGGCTTCTTGCGTCAGGCGCCATTTCTCCGTCAAGGCCGTCGCCATCTGCTGGACCTCGATGTTGTCGAACGGCTTCTTGAGGATCATCAGCCGGTCGGACCGGCCCAGTCGCGAGAACAGCTCGCTCCACGAGTAGTCGGAGTACGCGGTGCAGATCACGACCTGCAGGTCCGGCTGCACGTCCCAGAGATGCGCGACGGTTTCCACGCCGTCCCAGCCGGGCGGCATCCGCACGTCGACAAACGCCATGGCGAACGGCTGGCCCGCCTGCGCCGCCGCGGTGATCGCCGCCAAACCCTCCTGTCCCTGGAAGGCGGAATGCATCTCGAACTCGGGTGGTGGCACGAGGTCCTCCGCTGACATCGGCCGACCGAACAGCTTCATCTCCTCCTCCGCGAGGGCCGACCCGAGGCGCGTCGTCGGGCACAGGATCTTGCGAAAGTCCTCGTGGATCGCGGAGTTGTCGTCCACGACGAGCACCCGCAGGTTCTTTTGCACGATCTCGAGGCTCATGCGCGGCGGGGGTTTCGGGCTTTCGCCCCGGTTGCCGTGGCGCCGCGACGTTCAGCGCACCGGGCCATGCGAATGCGCGCCGCCCATGCATGGCGACCGATCCGCGGCGTCGCACCGGCGGAAAGCCCAACGTTGAGGATTGAACCCATCACCCTGCATCATCGGTACATTCCGGCATCCGCCTCGGCCTCCACTGCAAAAAGTGCAGCTTCTTTTGCCATGCATTAGTCTGGACCACCGGGTGCATGTAAAATCTAGGGCCAATCGTCTCTGCCGACCCCTTCATCGGCCGAACCCGCGCTAACCAAAACAAAAAAGCCCCGATCGAATCGGGGCCAAAATGGCGGGATGGACGGGACTCGAACCCGCGGCCTTCTGCGTGACAGGCAGACGCTCTAACCAGCTGAGCTACCACCCCAAAAAATGGGAAAGAGGCCGCACCGTAGATTCCGAAGAAGGGGTGTCAAGCGTCGTTTGGACATTCTCAACCCGCGGCTTTCTCGAAGTACTGCAACGCGTTCCGCCGGTCGCTTTCGATCTGGCGGCGCAGCTCCTCGATGCTGCCGAATCTCGCCTCCGGCCGCAGGAAATCGAGCCATTGCACCGTGATCCGGTCGCCGTACGTGAGCGCCGACGTCGCGAGCAGATGCACCTCCAAGAGCGGGCGGGTGGCGTCGCCCACCGTGGGCCGCAGGCCGTAGTTCGCCACGCCGGCGAGCGGGACCTTGGTGCTGGTCTCCACCCGAACCGCATAGACGCCAAACCGCGGCTTGAGCTCGGGCTCCCAGGCAAGGTTCAGCGTCGGAAAGCCGATGGTCCGGCCCAGCTGGCGCCCGCGCTCCACGACCGCGTCGGTGAAGTACGTGTAGCCGAGCAGGGCGTTGGCCTCGGCAATCGCCCCGGCCGCGAGCAGTTCGCGGATGCGGGAGCTGCTGATCGCGGCGCCGTTGTGGTTCAATCGCGGCGCGCTGGTGACCGAGATGCCGGCGCGCCGGGCCTCCTCGACGAGCAGCGCCACGTCGCCGGCGCGGTCCTTGCCGAAGCGCCAGTTCTCGCCGACGTAAAGGGCGGCCACGTTCGGCAGGTGCCGGCGGAGGTGCGGCACGAACTCGGTGGCGGCGATGTTGGCGTAGTCGCGGTCGAATCGCTGTTCGATGAGGGCGTCGACCCCGAGGCCCGCCAGCACGGCGCGCTTCATCGCGGCGGGCAGCAGCAGCGGCGTCGGATGGTCGGGCCGCAGCAACACGCTCGGGTGCGGCGCGAAGGTCAGCACGCCCGCCAGGCCGCCGCTGCGCCGGGCCGAATGGATGGCGGACTCGATGACCGACTGGTGCCCGAGGTGGACGCCGTCGAACATGCCGATCGCCAGGTGCAGCGGCCGCGCGGGCAGCCGCACGGTTTCAAGTCCCGCGAAGTGTTGCATCGTGTTCACTGGGCCACGCGGGGCGCGGCGGCGTGCACCGGGATGAGGCGCTGCTCGATTTCCGCCACGGGCATCGATTCAATGGCATCGAGCGTCAGACCCTGCGCCAGCGAAAAGGCTCCACTGCCCGTGCGGCGCAGCGCGGAAAGATGCGCCCCGCAACCCAGCTTGTGGCCGAGATCGTGCGCGATCGTGCGCACGTAGGTGCCCTTCGTGCAGTGCAGCCGGAAGGTGAGCTTCGGCGAGACGAACGAGGTGAGTTCGAAGGCCATCACGCGGATGAAGCGCGGCTCGCGTTCCACTTCCTCCCCCTTCCGCGCCATCTTGTACAGCGGCACGCCGTCGACCTTGATCGCCGAGTGCATCGGCGGCGTCTGGTACTGGTCGCCGAGGAAACCCTTCATGGCCTCGCGGACCTGCGCCTCGGTCAGCGCCGGCACCGGCCGCGTCTCCATCACCTCGCCCTCGGCATCCTGCGAATCGGTGACGACCCCGAGCGTCGCCTCGCCTTCGTAGACCTTGTCGGAGCTCATCAGGTACTGGGAGATGCGGGTGGCCTTGCCGATGAGCATGATCAGCAGCCCGGTGGCCATGGGGTCGAGCGTGCCGGCGTGCCCGATCTTCTTCATCTGGAGCTTGCGCCGCAGGCGGTACACGACGTCGTGCGACGTGAGTCCCTGGGGCTTGTCCACGAGCAACACGCCCTCGAGTTCCTTGGGCGGCTGCAGGCTCATTTCAGGGCGGCGTCCACCTCGCGCAGGCGCTGGGCGATGGCGGCCAGCAGCTGCGGGTAGAAATCCGCGAGGGTGCCCTTCCAGTTCAGCCCGGCCGCCGCGGCATGGCCGCCGCCGTTGAACTGCGCCGCCAGGGTGTCGACGCGATAGACGCTCTCCATGCCGCGCAGGCTGGCCTTGATGGTGCCGTGGCGCTCCTCGATGAGGACGCCGATCTGCACGCCGTCGATCGAACGCGCATAATCGACGAGCCCCTCGGTGTCCTCGACCGACGCGCCCGTCTTCTCGAACACGCCGACCGGGAGCACGCCGATGCACACGCGACCGCCGCACTCGAGTTTCAGGGAATTGAGGAAATGCTGCAGCAACTGCAGCTTGGCCATCGATTCCCGCTCGTAAAGTTCCTGGCCGGCCTGGGCCGGGTCGGCCCCGCGGGCCACGAGTTCCGCGCAGAGGCGGAACACGCGCTCGGAGGTCGACGCGAACCGGAACTGGCCCGTGTCGGTCATGATGCCGGTGTAGAGCGCCTGCGCCGTGATGCGGTCGATCGGCAGGTCGGCGTCGACGAACACGCCCATGAGCACCTCCGCCGTCGCCGCCGAGGCGTTGTCGACGAAATCGAAGCGCGCGAAGCCCTGGTTGGAGAGGTGGTGGTCGAAGCAGGCGATCGGCGCCGGGTACATCTCGCGGATCTTGTCCCCCGCCCGCCCGTGGTCCGCGCAGTCGGTGAAGACGGCGAGGCGCCCCTCCGGCGCGATCTCGTCGCGCTGGAAGAACGGCGTGTCCCCGAGCAGGAAGCGGATGCGCCGCGGCACCCGGTCGGGATTGACGCATACGGCGTCGATGCCCTGGGAGCGCAGCAGGCGGCACAGCGCCACCTGCGAGCCGATGCAGTCGGCGTCCGGCCGCTGGTGGCCGATGACGACGACTTGCTTGCCCCGGAGTTCGGCCAGGAGCACGGCGAAGCGGGCGGCGAAGCGTGGGTAGTGCATCAGGATTTCGGCTCCTGGCGGTCGATCTCCTCGAGCAGCTGCTCCACGCGCAGGGCGCGCGGCGCGGAATCGTCGTGGACAATCGCGAGGAGCGGCACGTGGCGGATGATGACATGCTTCGCGATCGCCTCTCGCAGCTCCGGCACGCGGTAACGCAGCCACTTGCCGGTGCGCTCCGCGTCCGTGTCCAGCCCGGCCACGGCATAGAAGACCTTGGCCTCGCGCAGGTCGCCGGTGATCTGCACGCCGGTGATGGTGATCGCCACCGCCTCGCTCGCGTAGCGCTTGCGCAGGTATCCGCTGATTTCGCGCTGCAGGAGCTCGTTGACGCGGATGAGGCGGTTGCTCATGGCAAAACGGGGTCGAACCGTGGCCCGGGATCCGGCGGCGCGGTCAGAGCGCCGCCCGGACCTTCTGGATTTCGTAACACTCGATGCGGTCGCCCGGCTGGTAGCCGTCGAAGCCGTCGAGGCGGATGCCGCACTCGAGCCCGGCGCGCACCTCGTTGGCGTCGTCCTTGAAGCGCCGCAACGTGCCCACCTTGCCCTCGAACACGACCTCCTTGCCGCGGCGGACGCGCGCGGTGATGCCGCGGTTGACCTTGCCCTCGGTGACGAGGCAGCCGGCCACGAAGCCCTTGGCCACCGGGAAGACCTGGCGCACCTCGGCGCCGCCCAGCTTGTTCTCCTTGAGATCCGGCTCGAGCAGGTCGGCCATCATCTCGCGGACGCGGTCGCCCAGCTGGTAGATGATCTCGAAGTTCTCGATCGTGACGCCGTGGTGCTTCGCCAGGGCGGTGACGCCGTTCTCCTGCTTGGTGTTGAAGCCGATGATGACGGCCTTGGAGGCGCTCGCCATCAGCACGTCGTTCTTGGTGACGATGCCGACGTCGGCGGCGACGATGTCGAGCGACACCTTCGTGCTCTTGATGCCCTCGAGCACGTTCTTCACGGCCTCGAGCGAACCATAGACGTCGGACTTGATCACGACGCGCAGCACCTTGGCCTGCACGGCCGCGATGTTGGCGAAGAGGGCGTCGAGCGAGACGTCCTTCGGCACGGCGGCCTCGGTGACGGACTCCTTCTTCAGGCGATCCTGCTCCTCCTCGGCCATGCGCTCCGCCTCGCGGGCGTTCTTGGCCGAGACGAACTTCGCGCCGGAATCGGGCGTGCCCGACCAGCCGATCACGCGGACCGGCATCGCCGGGCCGGCTTCCTTGAGATTGTTGCCCCGGTCGTCGAACATGGCGCGGACACGGGCATAGTGCGGACCGCACACGATGGCGTCGCCGACGCGCAGCGTGCCGCGCTGGACGATGACCGTCGCGAGCGGACCGCGGCCGACGTCGATCTCGGACTCGATCACGACGCCGCTGGCCTCGGCCTTCGGGTTGGCCTTCAGCTCGAGCACGTCGGCCTGGAGCAGGATCATCTCGAGCAGTTCGGCGATGCCCTGGCCCTTGATGGCCGCGACGGGCACGGTGACGATCTCGCCGCCCCAGTCTTCCGGCGTGATCTGGCGCTCCTGCATCTGCGTCTTCACGCGGTCGAGGTTGGCGCCCTTCACGTCCATCTTGTTGACGGCGACCATGAGCGCGACCTTGGCGTCCAGCGCGTGCTTCAGCGCCTCGTCGGTCTGCGGCATGAAGCCGTCATCCGCCGCCACGACCAGCACGGCAATGTCGGTCACCGAGGCGCCCCGGGCGCGCATCTTGGTGAAAGCCGCGTGGCCGGGGGTGTCGAGGAAAGTGATCTTCCGGCCGTTGTGCTCGACCTGGTAGGCGCCGATGTGCTGCGTGATGCCGCCGGCCTCGCCGGCGGCGACGTTGGCCTTGCGGATGGCGTCGAGCAGCGAGGTCTTGCCGTGGTCGACGTGGCCCATGATGACCACGACCGGCGGGCGCGGCGCGAGATTCTTCAGGTCCTCCTCGCGAGCCTTCTCCTCCTTGGTCTGCTTGACCTTCTCGGGCGTCTGGGCGGGCGCCTGCGCCTCGCCGCGGTGCTTGATGTCGAGCAGGAAGCCGTGCTTCTCGGCGAGCTTGGTCGCCACCGCCTCGTCGATCGACTGGTTCATCGACGCGAAGATGCTCATCTCCATGAGCTCGGAGATCAGCTTGAACGGCTTGAGCCCGAGCGCGACGGCGAAGTCCCGCACGATGATCGGCGGCTTCAGGTGGATGATCTTGACGCCACCCTCCTCCGTGATCGTCACGGAACTGGCGGCGGGGGCGGGCGTCGCCGGCAGCGCGGGCGGATTCTTCGCGGGCGCGGGCGGCGGCGGCGGCGCATGGCGCGCGGCGGGCA
>CAYMSE010000249.1:0-8189 GCA_964392935.1 uncultured Oleiharenicola sp. | reverse complement strand
TTTGTCAATGAATAAGACGTAATCTGTTTCTTTTCCGTCCTGCGTCAAATAGTAGCGAACCACCACACCAATAGCAGCATTCAGGTTTATCTTGTCTTTGTCCTGAATAACCCAGCCGCAAGCAATCAGTTGCTTGTCAATGTTATCTCTTGCTATTTGTTCAGGATTCTGGTTGGTCATTCGTTACTAGAATGTTTCAAGGAGTTAAAATACTACAATTGCTGTTTCCGGGTTCTGTTTTCTTCAGGAATGGCCTGGCGATCGCACAACCTGATTTTCTCAGAAACATTGAAACAGGGTGCCAAGCAACGCTGCTGACTTTCTATCGCCTTAACCGGGGTTTGCTGTTCTTTAGCGATTGGAAACTTAAATGTATAATATTTCAACAGAAAGTCAAATATCAAAAATGTGTAATATGAGTTGCATAAAACGAATCACTCATCATCAATCTATCTATCACCGCATAACTGAACATATACCCTTAGCTCATATTTGCCTCTATAAAATTCAGTTGGTAGCGTGTAGAATTACTTTGTGTTCCTCATGGGAATTTTTATTTTTCGGAAAAGTTCCCTTTGGCTGAAAATTGATTAGTAATAATAAAAGTAGTTTTACTTTTTTTCACTTCCCCAAATGGGTGCAGAAAAACAAATGCATTGAAACTGTTATTAAAAAATTGGTAAGCAAATTCAACTGGGCCCTCTATGGTTTCTAATATGGTTTTGCCTTCCTTTTTATAACGGCGTCCAAAACAGTAATCTTGAACAAATGGCCATGAGATTTCTAATTTATGAGGGGGTATTATTTCTCCGAATTTTTTTAGAAATTTCTTTGAGACAATAAAGTTTTTCAAAAAACAATGCTTTTCATCTTTATTTAAATTTTCCAGAATAATAAGAGCACAACTATTTTTAGAACATTCAACATAGCGGCGTAAGGATGCATGAACTGAGGCACCAAAATGTTTAGCTAAATGCATAGCTGCATCAATGCTTAAATTGAGCTTATTCATTTGTTCAAGAAAACGATCGTGCTGAAATAATGTAACTGAAGCAAAGTAATTAGCTTCTGCCTCGAATTCTTCATTATGATCAGGATTCAAAGTATGATCGTTATCGCCTACGATATCGTGAATCTTACGTTGCCAGGGCAATATTCCATGTGCAGTTTCATGGAGCTTCACAAAGTTTTTTCGATTAAAGTGCTGTGATAGATCCAAATAAATTACACGCCTCTTAATATCAAAAATGCCCCGCACTTTGGACAGGGCACTTTTCAAGAATTGATTGGCGCGATCTCTATATGTGGGATGTACCTGGGATACATCCACATCATTTTTTACGAGCAATTCTGAGTATTCTATGATTTTGTCAACGGGAGTTGGATAGATATCCAAGCTTTTGCTACCGCTAAGAACTTCCATAGAAATACGGTCAATATCGGTTTTGGCAATTAACTCATTCATTAGCTATTACGGAGAAATTTAAGGTATTTTAAAAGCTGCTCCTCCTCATCCGCTGTTAATTGCTCTGCCGACAATGCAGCATTGTTTAATAATCTGTTTTTTGTCTCTGTGCTCTCTTGGATGATTCCCGCTGCTGCCAATAAGGTGTTGAGTTCAATGTTGTAAAGACTTGACAGTTTGTACAAAACATTTGCAGAAGGCTTCTTGATTTTGTTGTTTTCTAATTGACTTAAATAAGCATTTGAAATACCTGATGCTTCTTCTACTTGGCGTAATGTAAGCGGAATCAACTCACGAGCATCTTTTAAAGTTTGCCCGAGTGACTTCATGATTGTTTTGTTTTTATACTCCAAAGTTAAGACAAATTATAAATATATCAAGCAAAACCAAGTGTTTGTTAAATATTTTTAATATTGCTAATTATTTGCTTGGTGGATTTAGATTTTTGTTTTACCTTTGTGTTGAGCTTGGTCAAAAGGCTCATTTTAAGGTTCAATCTATTAAAAACTATAAAACAATGAGCGATGAAAACTAAAAAACCCAATCAAAACAGTGGCGCTGCTGATTGGGTTGTAGGGAACAAAAAAGTTTGGCGACTTTGGTTGAGACTCATCATCTCAAGATGCTCCCTTCTGAGCGGTAAATGTAAGGGTTTATTAATTACAAATACCAATCAGTTTTTAGCCTGGGCCAGATCCTCTGCTGGCCTCAAAAAAGCGAGGTATTTATTAATTTTTAAACTTTAAAGTCATGCTTAACAAGCAGAACAACTCTCAGAATGGTGGTTCGAATGAACACCTACCGCTCATAATCACAATCGAAGGACGCGAATTTCAATGGGGCAAGCAGTTCATAACCGGTAAAGAAGTAAGGACACTCGCGGGACTTCCTGATGACACAGACCTGTTTCTTTCTATCGTCGATCCTTGGGATGACGAGCCTGTTGACTTAGAAAACTGTGTAGACTTAGCAAGAGAAGGCATTGAAGCTTTCTATGTGCGAAATACTCTTTCCTTCATTGTTGAGGGCAAACAGTATCAATGGAAAAAGCAGTCCATTACCGGGGCTGAAATTCGCAAAGCAGCCGGACTTTCTGCTCAGGATGAAATCTTTTTGTTGTTGCAGAAACCCTACGACGATGAAAAGGTTGAAGATAACACTTGTGTTGACCTTGCCCGGCCAGGAATTGAACAATTTAAGGTGAAGAAGAAGGGTGATGACATTATTGTTTCTATTCAAATCAATGATAAACCCTATTCAATCAAAAGGGGGCCTCACACTGTAGTTGAGCTAAAAAAACTCGGTGGCGTTTCTCTATCAGACGAACTTTCTGAACTGGTAAAAGGCAAATTAATGCCATTACAGGATCATCAGACAGTTTCTGTTAAAGGTGGTGAAGAGTTTTTTAGTTGTAAACGAGAGGGTACCTCTTCTTAAATCTTTACCTATGTCATTTCCGCAAGATCAAATCGATGAGCTGAAACGGATAGCCCCCAACCTTTACCTCGCAGAGGAAGGGGGACTTCCCTATATTTTAATTCAGCAATATGAATTGCCATCTGGCTGTCAACCAGCAGTTGTAGACCTTTTACTTTGTCCTAAGCCCCGTGATGGTTATGAATCACGGCTATTTTTTCCGCAAATAATAAGCGGAATCCAAAGCCGCAATTGGAATGGTAGGTTGAGAGCTTTAGAACGAAACTGGTGCGCAATGTCATGGAGGGTTCCAGGTGGACTACGATTGGCCGAAACCCTATTAATTCACCTTAAAGCACTTGGGCGATGAAGCGAAAGAAAATTAAACAATGTATAATATTCCGTATTCCGGAAAAATTGCATTTGCAAATGTTGGAGGATTTGCGCAGATCTCATAATCATGCTTGGGAGAGAGTAGGATTTCTTTTTACAAAATCTAAATGGATAGATGATAAAACTTTGCTCATTATTGCAACGTCTTACCAGGCCGTAGCAGACGAGAATTATATTGAAGATCCTACAGTAGGCGCTAAAATAGGATCAAGTGCCATAAGGTCAGCAATGGAATTTATGAGAAATAGTAATAGCGGCTGTTTTCATGTGCACATACACGACCATGATGGGAAACCTGCGCCCAGCGCTACTGATCAAAAAGGGCTTCCTGGTGTAGTGGACAGTCTTTCCAATATTTCTTCAGGTCAAGCTGTGGGAATATTGATTTTGAGCAAGGACGGTTTTTACAGTGCTGTTCAATCTCCAAACTTTAAAGGCTTAAAATCTGCCGATCTTATTTCAATAGTGGGCTTCCCAATGAAGTTTCAATTTAATACTACAAAGCCATCAAAAAAAAGTAATGTCTTTGATCGGCAATCTTTTCTTGGTTCAGAGTCCCAGTTCTTTTTTGAAAATGTTCGTATAGCTGTCATTGGGTACGGCGGCGGCGGCTCACACATTGGGCAACAACTAGCTCATATAGGCATAGAGCATCTGTACGTTTTTGATGATGACCATATTGAGGACACTAACCTAAACCGTTTGATCGGGGGCCAATGGAAAGATGTGATAAAGAAGCTTGCTAAAATATCGATTGCGAAACGTGTGATTAAGTCAATTTTACCGTCTGCAAAAATCGTTACAGTAAAAAGCCGGTGGCAAGACGCCCCTGAAATTTTGCAACAATGCGACTTAGCAGTTGGTTGTGCTGATACTTATGCTGAACGGCAGCAATTGGAAGCCGAATGTCGAAGATACTTGATCCCATATATTGATATTGGCATGGACGTGCATCAAAGCGAAGGAGAGGCTCCGGAAATGTCAGGACAAATTATGCTTTCTCTTCCAGGTACACCTTGCTTTTGGTGTTATGGTTTCCTTACCGAAGAGAAATTAGGCAAAGAGGCGGCAAAATATGGTAACGTTGGTGGAAGGCCACAAGTTGTATGGCCTAATGGCGCATTGGCATCAACAGCCGTTGGCATTTTGGTGGAGCTAATAACAGGTTGGACGGGTAGGAAAAATTCGCGGATTTATTTAGAATATGATGGGAATAACGGGACGCTTAAGGATCACATAAGGATTCGCTTTTGCGATGAATCATGCACGCATTATCCGTTGGAAAATGCAGGACCAGTAAGGTTTACAGCACTATAGTAAACCTTTATATTTTAAAGCCGTTACTATTGATAACCATTGTAAAGGCTATTTTTCTTCTATTTTATTATTGAACATTTTAAGATATCGTATTTCCCGCGAAGAAAAGTTTGATCGGTTTGGTTGGCACTCCATAGCCATTTTCGCTAATAATTTTTGCATGAATGCAAAGGATTGCTTTTCTTGTGTAACCAAGCACGATTGCTTTAGGTTAAGATTACCCACATGAGCCAAACTAGGCTGGAAATAAGAATTGTAAAAGACGCAAACGAGAAAAACATTGATTTGAAAGCAATGTCTCTCCAAGCTGCTCATTCTTTCCTTCTTCTTTTTGAATCAATTACCAAGATCGCAGAATTAACTCCTGAGAATAAAGAAATAAAAATTCAGGTTACTTCTGGATCCGCTGTTATTGCCGCACAGGGTGAGGGAGTTAGTAAAGCAAAAGAAGAATTCGACAGAATTCTTGAAAATAAGTCAACTAATAAAGAATTAGTCGAACAATGGCGGCGGATTCAAACCGTCTTTGTCACTAATAGACTTACCTACGAGGCAAGCTTCTTTGTGAAAGGAGAAAAGGTCCCTTTTTATGATGTGCTTCGTACCCGTAAAGCACTGAGAGCAAGATCTATAGCTTCGAAAAAACTTATAACAGAAATAGAATTCTTATCTGGAAAGCTAATTGCTGTTGGAGGTAAAAACCCAAACATTCATGTCGAAGTAAATGGTAAGGCGCTTCCACCAATTTCGTGTACAGAGGTTAATGCGAGCAAGGCAAAGGCATATTTGTATCAAACCATTCTTTTTAGTGTTTGGACCAAAGAGTCGGCTGGTACGAGGCGATATACTTTGTGCGATTCCTATGCTAACAAGGAAATTTATGACGAGTTGAGGACAATTGTCAGTGAGTTACATTCTACAGAACATGTTGAGGCTCTTAAAAAACTTCATTATCAGTGTAAAGATTATTTAGATAATGGAGACTATGGACGACTCCGAAAGTTTTTACGCCTTTTTGCTCATGAAAGCACCGATATTAATATTCTAAAGATGATTTTAATTGTGACTCAGTCAATAAAACAACACGAGAAACTCAAACTTACAATTGAGACAATACAAACTCTTTTTGATAAAGGGTTTAAAATGTTAAATAAAAAAGTGAAAGTATAAGTGGATAGAGAACAATTACTGACTCTTCAAAACCTCGATGAGGTTGAGTTAATGGAGAATATGGTTGCAGCTGCTGTTTACGTAGAAGGAGGCGTGCCTTCTCATGCAGCTTTAATTATTCGGCACAACCAAGACACTAGAGTGTTTCATTTTTTTGGAACTGTACTTCTCGAACATTCGAATAATGTAGTTGAAGAGGGACGCTTAATTTTCGTGAAAGAATTGGATTTTATTCCATCGTTTTTAGTACCGAGTTTTATTGCGCATTGTGAACTTATTAAGAAAGAAGCAAAACCCCAATATGGTTTCTTTTATGATCCTCGATCTTTTTATGGTGCGGATGGAAAATTTAGAAATGCCGGTTCTTTTCCGGAATATTTAACATGTGTGGGTTTCTGTTTAACTGTTATACAATCTTATTTAGTAAATGAACAATTTTTGTTTTACACTGATTGGGACCACAGAACTCTGGATGTTCAAATCGAACGAACAGCTTTCCAGATGTTAGAGATCACACAGAATTACCCCAACCTAACAATTGAAGACCTGAAGAACGCGGTGCGTCGAATTTTGCCGATCGAATATTTTAGCGGTGCGTACTCTAACAAAAGACCTGTACGAAAATCGTTTACTGATGGATTGTCCAGCCGTCTAATCTCTGAAATTAAATTGAGCATTGTCTAACTAAGTTCAAATTAGTTTTTGGAATTAAGAGCTCACTCTTTAACGATCTTTGGGCTAACCCTTTCATTTTATAATTTGAAAGCTTACCGCTGATCGCAAAGTGTGACTATGCCAGGTCAAGTTCTCACCACTTCAAACAACGCTGCCTTCACTGCTTCTTTTGAAATAATCCATTATGGAATGCACATCGAAATCGTCCATGTTTGCCGATCCTGGTATGCTAAGTCCTCTTTCTAATTTTGGTGGGAGATTTTCATATATGAAAATGATTATCAGCCAGCTTGTTTGCAAAAGTTTACAGTATCAGCTACCTGCTGTTCACTCAACTCATAAAAGTTATGCAATCGCTCTGATAGGCTCCTATGCTTTATACAAATAATAAATCGTATCTACTAAAATATTAGTGCTTTCAATCACCGGCTGGGTAAACTGGTGGGGCGAGTCGACGACAGCGTGGTGTTTCTTACCAAGTGGGTAATAACGTTTTGCAGTTAGGAGGGGGAATAATCGATTTTCCTGCAATACGATTTTATGGCTTTCTTAATGACAATCTGCTGGCTTTTGTCTGTGTACATTGTTGTGCCGTCAAGCATAGTGATGAAAATGTTTTTGCCCTCGGTAAGTAGCTCTGAGAAGGCGAAAGAGTAGTGTCTTGTTAACTGTTCGTCCATTATTTTCTTTACGCTTACACCATGTTCCCACAAAAGATAAAAGGCGAAGAACTATACGAGGGTGTAAAAATTGGTAATTTTGTCGTTGCCTTCACCGGACGAGTACTTGCCATTATATTTTTCGCCCAGGCGGCTGTTGCAAAACTCATTCAGCCAGCGGCGCACCTTTGCTGGCGGCAGTTCAAAATGGCCGCGAGATCAGGCAACGTATAGATGCCGTCTCCAAATCGAATATCGTTGTTGAAGGCAATCACTGATTAAAAATAAGCCCAAATCAGGCATGTTAAGTTACAAAAATAATTACCTGTGAAAAAACCTATGAACTACAGCGGCTTATCGGGCCAGAAATCCTTAGGAGAACATTTAAAAAGTTTTGCCAATTCATTTAAGTGCTGAGTATTATACTTTGCTCGTTGGTTAGGACTTTCTATGTGCCCAATAAAACCATCTGAAACATTTAGATGGATGGCAAGGTCATCCTGTTCGAGTTTTTTATCGATTCTCAACTCCTTCACTTTGTTTATGATAAACCAGTCAATCTTTGATTTGAGAATTTTTCGCGCCATTCTTAACTGAAAGGACGAGAATCTGCACGGAATATGTCCATATACATGTATATGGAAATTGTTTATATTGCAATAAGAATTTTGCGAATCTTCATAAAGTAATTTGAAGCTTTCGCTTTGAGTCTCGCTCTGAAATCTGGAAATTTCAAATGTCACGAGACGATAAGCAAGGGCTCACGTCAAGGCGTGGGCTCCCTTATTCGTGACAGGGCTTTTCCAGAGCCTCAGAGCGATAAGCGGAGTTCCACGTCTATTTTTTTGTTATATTATCAAACCGGGGCGTGGTTACCTGCATACATTGGCTCAACCAGTTAATCATTAAAACCGGGAGCTTGCCAGGGACCAACCATAGCGATCCTGTTTACCTGTTTTCCGCTTTTCTCCGAGGCGAGGAGGAAGGTTTTGATTATGTGTTCCGGCAGTATTACCGGGCCCTGGTATTTTTTTGCCGCAGGTATGTGGGTGAGCAGGCGATTGCGGAGGAGCTGGCTGCTGATTGTTTTATGC
>CAYMSE010000248.1:0-3081 GCA_964392935.1 uncultured Oleiharenicola sp. | reverse complement strand
GAGACGCTTGGCCCGCGGTGGGACGAGACCTACGCCGCGCTAGCCTCCCCGTAGGGCGGCGGCGAGCGCGTCGAGGTGCCGCTCGACGGTGAAGTGGGCGAGAAAGTGCGCGCGCAGCGCGCCGACCGGCGGGCGCGCCTGCGGCACCTGGAGCAGGGCGGCCGCCAGCGCGGCGACGTCCTGGGGCGGGACGAGCGTGGCGACCGGCGGCAGCGTTTCCGGAATCGCCCGCCACCGCGAGGCGATCACCGGCAGGTCGCAGGCCAGGGCCTCGAGGAGCACGAGCGGCTGGCCCTCCGCCGGGTAGTGCGTCGGCAGGCAGAGGCAGTCGCTGGTGTGAAAGAGCCGCCATTTCTGTTCGCCGCCGACGGGTCCGACGAATTTCAGCTGGCCCGGATGCGCGGCGGCCAGCCGGTCGAAGCGCGCGCGCGCTTCGGCGTTGGCGAAGGCGCCCGCGGCCATCAGGCGGAAGGCCGGGGCGGGGGCCGACGGTTGCACGCGGTTGGCCGCGAGCACCGCGTCGGCGGCGTCGAACAAGCCCTTCTCCTCGCTGCAGAGGCCGAGGAAGAGCACCTGCGTGGAGGGCGCGGGGTGCGTCTCCTTCACCGCCGGCACGCCCGGATCGGCGATGCCGTTGGCGACCACGGCGACGCGGCGCGCGTGCAGCCGCGCGGCGTCGTCGCGCAGCGAGGGGGCGAGCACGAGCGAGAGATCGGCGCGGCCGAGCAGCCAGCGCGTGACCTCGAGCTCGAGCGGCACGGGGCGCGTGGCGAGCCAGGCGCCGAGTCCGGGCGCGTGCCAGTGCAGCACGAGCCGCGGAAAGAACGGCCGGCACAGGAGCATCACCACCCAGTCGCGCCAGAGGGCGCCGCGTTTCCCGGGCGGTGCCGGCACGTAGTAGAGCGTGTCGCAGCCGTGGCGGAAGCGCCCGGCGATCGCGCGCAGGCAGCCGGCGAGCACCGCGAGGACCTTCCCCGGGCGCCACGCGCCGATGTCCGCGGCGTCGCGCGACAGGGCGAAGTTGACGTGGTGGAGCGCGAGCCCGCGGGCCGGGAGGCCGTCGACGAGGATCCGGACCATGGCGCTCTGGCCGTGCACGGGCGGCGGCGTTTGGGCGAGGACCAGCAGCTTCATCTTCGGCTTGGAAAGGGGGCGAGACCGGGAATGATGCGCGCTGCCCTTGAGCAATCCAGCAGCAAAAGCAGTCCGCCCGGACCCGATGCGCCTCGGGGCTGTGCTGGCCTGCGCGCTGGCGGGACTCGCGGTCTTCCTCTGGTTTGGCAATGCGACGCGCGGCTACATCGCCACGCGCTCGCTGTTCTGGTGGTGGGGCGCCCAGTGGACCGAGGCGGCGGAAGGCGAGCACGGCTGGCTCATCCTGGGGATCAGCGCGTGGTTGCTGTGGCGGAATCTCAAGCTGGGCCGAGGCGAAGGACCAGGGTCGAACGACGAAGGCCAGACCACGCGTTCGACCTTCGACCTTCGCCTTTCGACTTCGGCGATGCTGGGCGGGCTGGCGGTGCACCTGCTCGGGTACCTGCTGCAGCAGACGCGCATCTCGATCGTGGGGTGCCTGCTGTTTGCGTGGGGGCTGGCGGGATTCGCCGGCGGGCGGCGGTGGAGCCGGGCGGCGGCATTCCCGCTGGCGTTCCTCGGGTTCGCGATCCCGCTGAATGTGCTCGACTCGTTCGGCTTCCAGCTGCGGCTCGGGGTGATCGAGGTCGCGTATCACGCCGCCAAGGCGATCGGCCTCGGCGTGATCCGCAACGGCACGCAGCTGCTGTCCGGGCACGGCGGCTACCAGTACGACGTGGCGGCGGCGTGCAGCGGCGTGCGCTCGCTGATGGCGCTCGCGGCGCTGTCGCTGCTGCTCGGCTACCTCCACTTCCGCGCGTGGCCGCGGCGGATCGCCATCGGCCTGCTGTGTTTCCCGTTCGCCTTCGTCGGCAATGTCGTCCGCATCTTCTCCATCATCGTGGCGGCGGAATGGCGCGGCCAGGCGGCGGGCGTGCGGACGCACGACGTGATGGGCTTCGGTGTGTTCGTCATCGTGCTCGGCCTCGTGCAGCTGGCGGTGCGGTGGGTGGAACGGAAATGGCCCGAGCCGGCGGCACCCCGGACTGCGGACGTGGGATCGGGGCCCGGGGGCGGAGAGGAGGCTTGTCATATTATGGATGACAAACGTTCCGGGGTGCTGGCGGCGGTGGTCGTGGCGGGGTTTGCGGCGGCGGTGGCGGTGGCGACGGCCGCGATCGACCGGTGGTCGGTGGATCCGCGCACGGGCATCAAGCTGGCGGCGGACGACCTCAACCCGGCGCCGCTGCCGAACGCGCTCGGGCTCGACTGGGTCGGGCAGGCGGCGGAGGTCACGCCGATCGAGCGCGAGGTGTTGCCGGCGGACACGGGATTCGCGCGGAAGAACTACGTCTCGCTGCTCGACCGGCGGCAGCAGGTGTTCCTGTCGATCGTGCTGAGCGGCCGCGACCGCACGTCGATCCACCGCCCGGAGATCTGCCTGGTGGGGCAGGGTTGGACCATCCGCGGGCGCACGCGGCACGCGTTCACCCGGCCGGAAAACCGCAAGCTCCTCGTGCCGGCGACCGTGTTGCGGATCGACCGGGAGTTCACCGATGCGCGCGGACGGAAGTTCCGCGTGCCGGCGCTGTTCGCGTATTGGTTCGTGGGCGCGGACAAAGTCGTGGCGTCGCACACGGAGCGGATGCTCTACACGTCGTTCGACCGCCTCTTTCACCTCGAGTCGCACCGCTGGGCCTACGTGCTGGCGCAGACGGTCGCGCTGGACGGCGAGGACGCGGCGTACGCGCGGATCCAAGCGGTGCTCGATGGCACGCTGCCGGTGTTTCAGGAGCCCGTGCCGCCGGGCGGATTGTAAAAGCGGATCGGTTGTGGTGTTGCCAACGGAAGGCGCCGACCTACGTTGGCCCCCCACGTGATGCTGACCGTCATCGCCGCAACCAAGCAGCTGTCCCAGACCGCCGACGCCGAGCCCTACCTGTGGGCCTTGCTCGTCGCCGTCCTGATCGGCGGGGCCTTGGGTTACACGGCCGTCTGGCTGTTCCT